>CAZVPY010000009.1:0-7851 GCA_964629135.1 uncultured Thermotogaceae bacterium
CAATGGGTTGTTCAATGGTTGTTAAACCAGCCTTTTCGGTCCAAGTCTGATTATCGTAACCTATCAAAAAGAAATCTTTTCCCGGAATTAAACCAATAGTGGAAGCAACTTGCATAACGAGAAGAGCAAAATTATCTGTCATGGCGAAAATCCCCGGTCGCTTTGTTTCTGTAAGCATTCGTTTGATCATCTCATTACTGGGTCCAAGACTATAGTCTGCATAGATAATCTGTTCTTCTGTGAAAATTTTCCCTTTACTTTTCAAAGTATTCTTAAACCCAGTTACTCGTTCTTTCATATGCTCATTTTTGATATAAGGATTCGCTGCTGAAGAATAAATAGCATAAAATTTTGTAATATCTCTTTCTAAAAGATGATTTGCTGCAATCCTTCCGCCTTTCAAATTGTTCAAATAAACACAACTGTAGTTTTCACGAAACTCTTCAATAAGTACTACTGGAACTTTTACACGAATACCATCTTCAAAAATATTTGGTGTGATGGTCATTATAACAACACCCTCTACCTCTTGAGCAAAAGAAGGATTATTGATCAATGCATCATAGCGTTTTTTTGAGATTAAAGGGTAGATAATGCTCTGATAATCTTCTTTATCTATCTCATGGTCAAAACTCTCCAACAAGCGCCAATGAAATTCCGATTTAACCTCAGGCATTAAAGCCAAAATACGCTTTGATTTTCCTCCTGCAAGGGTTCTGGCGAACATGTTTGGTTTATAACCCATTTTTTTGATGGTTTCTTGAATCTTTTTACGCGTATCTTCTTTTACAGATCCTGAATTCAGAACTCTGGAAACAGTTCCAACACCAACACCTGCTTCTCTCGCAACATCGCGTATAGTAACAGATTTGTTCTTCATCTTCACACCGCACTCATTTATTATCGTGGAAACGTTTCCATTATAACAAAAAACAAACGATTGTAAAAGTCTCTGTATACATGAATAGCATCGAATATATCTTGTTATTCTTAATTAAAATAAAATACTTCTTCATTTCTTTAAAATACTACATATTTTATCAATTCTCATACTTAGCAAACAAAACAATGAAAGTTTATTACGTTTTATTAGTTAAGAATAAATCGCTACTATTCGCATAATAATACGTTGATAGAGGCATTTTACCGTGGTTTGTCTTTGGTTTCCATGAAGAAAAAAGAATATATGCTATAATTATTCATATAAGGAGGACCTATGGAAAAAGAGAATATTTCCAGAAAAAGCAACCGAAAACGTTTTTTTCAAATAATTGAAGTTTTTTCTAAATACGGATTTGGTTACCTTTTCAGAAAATTCCGTTTTAAGAAACATCCTGTAGACAGGGGTATCAGGATAAGGCATGCGTTGGAGGAGCTTGGAACTACTTTCATCAAGTTAGGTCAAATGCTGTCCACCAGATATGATTTGTTACCGGTTGATATCATCAACGAATTGAGACGATTACAGGATGATGTGCCTCCAATAAAATATACAGATTTTATGAGTCAACTTAAACAATCTATTCCTGATTGGGAAAATCATATTTTATACATTCAAGAAAAACCATTAGCCGCTGCATCAATCGCACAGGTTCACAGAGCGTTACTACTGGATGGAACAGAAGTTGTCATAAAAGTTCGAAGACCGGGAATACAAGAAGTTGTTAAGACGGATATAGAGGTATTAAGAAGTATGGCAAACTTTGTTAAAAGGTTTCCGGTATTTAAAGATTTTGATCTCCAAAATCTGGTAAACGAGTTTGGACTTGCTATAAACAGGGAGATGAATTTATATTGCGAGGCTGAAGCTTTGGAAAGATTTAATCACTCTTTCCGAATGAATGATATCATTTTTGCGCCTGAGCCTTATTTTAATTTATGTTCAGAGAGTGTTATGGTGATGGATTATATTCCCGGAATTCGTTTTTCCGAATTGCTGGATATGGAGGAGAAAGATATCCCCATAAAAATAAATAAGTCCTTATTAGTCGAAGCTGGTGCTGATTGTATGTTCCAACAAGTTTTTATGATTGGTTTTCTACACAACGATCCGCATCCCGGCAATTTGATTGCAACCAAGAACAACCGATTATACTTCATTGATTTTGGCCAAGTCAGTGTAGTCGATAAGTATACCAGAAGGTTTTTACTAGAAATGGTTTTGGCATTAACAAGAAGAGATGCTGAATTCTTAACACTTATCATTACCGAGCATTTTTCATTAGATGATTCAGATAGTTTTTCAGAAGATGTGAAGATCATGTTTTCCAAATATTATGGTAAACCTTTAGCTGAATTCAGCATGTCAGAGATGATCATGGAGACATTCAAATTAATCAGGTCTTACAAGATTCATGTGCCCGGTCAATTACTGCTAATGGGAAAAGTGATTCTGATGATTGAAGGAATTGCACGAAAACTCGATCCTTCTTTTAACGCCATTCGTTTTACAGAAGATTATTTACGAACCAAATGGTTAAGTCTTTATTCTGACAGAATGGATGCATTGGAAGATGAATTTCTTTGGAATTTTTTAATGTCACCACGAAAAATCAAAAACATTCAAAAGATTTTTGATACTGGAAAGATCAAGTTGGACATCGAATCAACACGTATTGAACGGATTTTGCACGGTTTAAAAAACGGTTTAAACAGTCTTGCCATCTCCATTATTATTGCAGCACTGTTGATTAGTATTAAAAACTTTGATAATCAATTTCTGGCTTATGCAGGGGTTTTTGTTTTAGGAGTTTTTGTTATTTATGAATTTATAACGGAAGGAAGGAGGAAGTAATATGTCACTATTTGATGATGTATTTTTCATGGGCGTTGGAGCAGTTTCTGAAATGAAAAAACGAACAGAGGAATTGGTGAAAAGGGGTAAAATAACTCAGGAAGAGGCGCAAAGGATGTTCGAAGATTTAAGAGAAGGTGAACAGCTTAAAGAACAATTAAGCCCTCTATCCCTCAGTTTGGGTTTTTCTATGTATATGAAGAAAAGGTTTAATGAATTGCTTGAAGATCTTAAACAAAGCGGGAAAATCAGTACTGAGGAAGCGAAGAAATACTATGAGAAATATATACCCGAAGACCTTCAGAAAAAATTCAACGAAGCAAAAAAAGAAGTATCTGGCGAGGATGAGTTTGTCAAGAAAGAGGATTTTAATAAGATCTTAGAGAAACTCGAAAAAATCGAACAAAGACTATCAAAGGATGAAGCGGAATAAACTCACATGGTAAGGGGCAGATACAGACCAGATGTCTGATTTTTTAATAACAACAGTTACTATCTTAACGTTGGTTATCATCGTTGTTTTCAGTTTTATTTTTCTGAAAAGAACAAAAAATAAGAATACAGAAATGGAGATAGATTTATCTGCATTTGAAGACAGGGTGCTGGAATTAATCAGCAAATTTCAACATATTTCAGCCACGCGACTCACTGCCATGGAAAATAAGATTGAAGAAATGAACAAGGTTTTAAGAGAAGCCAATGAGATGTACTTTAGATTATCTGCTATTTTGTCAGATACAACAAAAACACTGAGCGAGATTGAAGGTAAAAACGGAAAACTTCAACAAAACGCTGATGATCAAAACAAAAGAAATTCGATAAAAAGCTCAAAAAATGAGATAAATGATCAAATTAAAAAAAATGAAAAAGAATTGATTCCTGATGAAAAGCCTAAAGAAAATAAGGATGAGGACCACTTCACCTTTGAAGAAGAATTCATCAATCCACCAGATTTAAAAAACAGTTCTTTAGAGCATAAAATCATGAATATGTCTTCAGAAGGTATGGAAGCTATGGAAATTGCAAAGAAATTAGGTATTGGAAAAGGCGAAGTGGATCTTGTCTTAGGTTTATTCAAAAGAAAATATAGTTGAGAGGTGGATTTTGCGGAGTATTTTAAGAGAAAAGTCTCAAGATTTTTTTAGAATCTTGCAACATGATCGGTCTGAGTGGAAGGGTTTTTGGAAAGAGTATTGCTTTGAAAACAGGGAGTTTATGAGTGGATATATAAAAAAATTGGCATTAGATGACAGCACCCTTGAGAAAATATTTAAAAATACAGGAAGACCCTTTTTAGATAAAATAAAACAGAAAAATGATGAGATCAAACACCTAAAACAAAAGGCAGCAAAAACCTTAAACGAATACAGCTTAGAATTGGAATTAACAAAAGAAGACTTTGTCATCTATCTGATAGGAGCTCTGGGAATAAAAAACGTTATTACCTTTGAATCTGAAGAAAGATTGATCGTATTAATCGACATAGTTTCTCTTTTTCGGAATAACGAAATTGAACAGTTGCAGAAAATAGTACTAATTTCCGCAAAGAAAGCCAGAAAACTTTTAAATCAAAAACAGGAGGTTTCTTAATATGGCAGTAAATCGAATTGCAGTATTAACAAGTGGTGGAGATTCTCCAGGAATGAATGCAGCCGTTAGGGCTATAGTAAGATATGGAATTAAAAGCGATTTAGAAGTCTATGGAATATTCCGGGGTTATGCTGGTTTACTTGATGAAGATATCCACAAACTGGAATTTAGGGATGTTTCAGGTATTATGGAAAAAGGGGGTACATTTCTTCGAACAGCGAGATGTCCTGAATTTAAAGTGGCGGATGTAAGAAATGAGGCAGCACAAATACTAAAAAAACATGGAATTGAAGCCGTTGTTGTCATAGGTGGAGATGGAAGCTTACATGGAGCTGCTTTTCTGGATGCGGATCATGGAATCCCTACTATCGGTATCCCAGGGAGTATTGACAATGATATATACGGAACAGATATGTGCATTGGTGTTGACACCTGTTTAAATACAACAATGGATGCAGTACAGAAATTAAAAGACACTGCTACCTCCCATGAAAGGGCATTTATCGTTGAAGTTATGGGAAGAGAAAATGGATACATCGCACTTATGACAGCCATTATAACCGGTTCAGAAGCTGCCATTATCCCTGAAGTTCCTGTAGATTACGATAAACTTTCTGACAGATTATTGGAAGAAAGAAAAAGGGGTAAAATAAACAGTATCATCATTGTTGCTGAAGGTGCTGCTAGTGCGTACACCGTATCAAGACATTTAGAACACAAGATAGGATATGAAACAAGGATTACAATTTTAGGTCATGTGCAACGTGGGGGAAGCCCTTCTGCATTCGACCGTAGTCTGTCAACAAGGATGGGTTTGCATGCCGTTCAAGCAATATTAGACGGTGATTTCGGAAAAATGATTGGATTACAGGCCAATATAATGGCAAGAGTCCCCTATGAAGAAATTTTGGGGAAAAAGAAACCGATTAACATGGATTTGTACAAATTATCACATATTCTATCTTAACATTGGTGGTGAACATTAAATGCGAAGAACGAAAATTGTAGCTACACTTGGCCCAGCATCAAGAGAAGAGCCAATGCTTAAGGAATTAATTAAAGCCGGAGTAAACGTTTTTCGACTTAATACCTCTCATGAAACACCCGAAGATCACCTGAAAGTTATTACCCGTATCAAAAAGCTCAGAGAAGAATTACAACTTCCTTTGGGAATTTTATTGGATCTTGAAGGACCCAAAATAAGAACGGGAAAATTTAATAAACCTGAAGTCGAACTTGAAGAAGGCCAGGAATTCACTCTGTTATCTCAAGAAATCATTGGTGATAAAGATAAGTGTTCAATCAGCTATGGTAACCTTTCAAAAGATGTCAGACAAGGTGATTTAATCCTCTTATATGATGGGTTGATCGCATTAAAAGTGATATAAAGAGAAGAAGGCAGAATTAAAACCCGCGTTCTAAATTCGGGAACAATTTCAAATAATAAAGGTATCAACGTTCCCGGGGTTAATATAGGTCTCCCCCCCTTGACTGATAAAGATAAAGAATACTTACGACTCGGAGCAAAAGAACATGTAGACTACTTTGCTCAATCCTTTGTTAGAACACCTGATGATTTGGATGTCTGTCGGGACATACAAAGAAAATACAAAACAAACATACCCATCATTGCAAAAATAGAAACCAAACAGGCCATGCAGCATTTAAGAAGCATCATCTATAAAGCAAATGGCGTCATGGTTGCCAGAGGAGATCTGGGTGTAGAAATACCAACAGAAGAAGTACCGGTTGCTCAGAAGTTGATTATTAAGATGGCAAATACACAAAGTAAACCGGTAATAACTGCAACACAAATGTTAGAATCCATGGTTGAGAATCCCAGACCCACAAGGGCGGAAGCAACAGATATTGCAAACGCCATCGTTGATGGCACAGATGCTGTCATGCTATCCGGAGAGACGACCATCGGAAAATACCCTGTAAAAGCTGTAAAGGTCATGAATAGAATCGCACAAAAAACAGAAGAAGAATTGTTTGAGCTGATTTATAATAAAGGAACGGAAGAATATTTAAAAGATGAACACATCACTTCTGATGAAGGTGCCATCGCAAAATCTTGTAAGGCGATATGCAGGCAATTAGGAATCAATGTTATTGTCACTTCAACCGTAACTGGACATACAGCTCGTATTGTATCCAGTTTTAAACCTGACGCAAATCTTATTGGCATCACACCCAGTATAGAAACCTATTATACGCTTTCATTGGTAGGTGGTGTAACACCGGTGTTGATTCCTGAAACAGAAAATACAGATGAAATGATAGACAAAGGAGTATCAAAATTATTGGAAATTGGTTTGGTAAGAAAAAGGGAAAAGATACTAATTACTGCTGGTATTCCTTGGGGTAAAGCAGGTACAACCAATATGATAAAAATTCATTCATGCTAAAAAAATATTTATTATTAATTCTAATAATTTTAATCAACTTGATTCTAATTAGTCAGGAAACTCATATAAAAAATGATCCGTTTTTTCAAGAGCTTATATTTAATCGCTCAAATAGCTTGAAAACGATGTTTTTTGATGTGGAAGTCACACTAAATCAGAAAGCTAATGTCATTGAAGTGATTAAGAATAATAAAGTAATCAGAGAATTTCCCCTAAAACAGGAATTTGAAATAACAACTGAAAAGGTGATCAGTTTCTTTTTAAATGTGGAAGAAAACCTTTTGATTGCAGAGACCATAAAAAAACAATCATCTGATATAAGGAAATCTATTGAAGTCATAGAAGCTTTGTATGAATATCCTTATGTAGATGAAACGGGTACTTTTTTTGTTTATATCAGTGATAAAGGAACCGGTAATCGAAATTCCTTTGTCTTGGATTTGTTGAACTATCAAGAAAAAGAGATCATTATACCTGAAACAGGAGATTATTTTCCCGTATTGAACAAACAGATTTTGTATTTCCTAAAAGCAGTGGAAGATGGTTTTTCACTTAACTCTTATCATCTAATCACTGACGAAATGATTGAGCTTAGAAGAGGAAAGATTAATTGTTTAAGAAATCATGCAGGGATAATCTACTATTCAGAAGGAAAAACTATCATCAAGATTGATTCCAATGGAAGTGTACTTGAGAAATATGTATTTGAAAATCGTATTCAGTCATTTGACATTTACGATAATAATTTAGTCTTAAGCATGCTCAATAAAAATCAGTATGATCTTTATTTATTTAATATCCCTGAGAAAAACTTATATCAACTTACAGATTCAGTATTTAATGAAATGGATGTTATTTTTAAAAATAAAGAGTCCATTATATTCTCTTCTAATCGGACTGGTCAATACGCTTTGTATTTAAAACAAATTACCAATAAATCTATTGAAAATGACTATGTTTTAATCTATCAGGAAAAAAATAGCGATTTGTTTTATCCATTTTATTCAGAATATTATTCAAAAGTTATATGTAGTGTTTATGTTTTCGGAAAAGAGC
>CAZVPY010000009.1:7922-22283 GCA_964629135.1 uncultured Thermotogaceae bacterium
ACTTTATTATACATCCTGTTCTTGTTTAAATACTATATTTTATTTTATAGTTATGATAAAATATAGAATGTTCATAATCATTTCTGTTTTTTTATTTATTAATTGAGAGTAAGGTGATACAAATGGAGACGAGTTTTACTGAAAACGGGAAAAGTTATTTTCTCCATCCTGGTTATGTTTTTGTTAGTCAAGAACCTTATTTTATTCATACTGTTTTAGGGTCTTGTGTAGCCATAGCGATTTGGGATAAGGTAAATAAGTGTGGTGGAATGAATCACTATGTTTTACCATCAGCTGAACGTAAACCAAATGGTAGATATGGCAATGTTTCAATTCCTTATTTGTTTCATCTTATGAAAAAAATAAAATCGGATAAGCATAACCTTGAAATTCATGTACTCGGCGGCTCAACCAATGACACCATGAAGTCAACAGTAGGACCATTAAATGTGGAATATGCCATGGACTGGTTGGAAAAAAATCATTACAATATTTCTTCAAAAGACACAGGTGGAGGTTTAGGAAGAAAGGTAATATTTAACACTGAAAATGGGGAATTATTGGTTTATAAACTAAAAAAAATCCGAAATTCAGATTGGGTATAATACATGAAGAATAAAAAAATTCAGGTTCTAATAATTGATGATTCAAGGTTGATACGTAGAGCTGTCATTGAAATGTTAAACGCAGAAAGAGACATCGAAATAGTCGGTGAGGCATCTGACCCTTATGAGGGGAGAGATAAAATAGTTTATTTGAACCCAGATGTTGTCATACTGGACATTGAAATGCCAAGGATGGATGGGCTTACGTTTCTTGAGAAATTGATGAAATCAAAACCCATGCCAGTAATAATATTTAGCTCTCTTGCAAAAGAAAGATCAAAATACGAGTACAGAGCATACGATTTGGGCGCGGTAGGTGTAGTTTCAAAACCATCTCAAAAGGAAAAGTTACTGGAGTTGAAAGAGAAAATGATCGACCTCATAAGAACCGCATCCACATTAAACGCCACTCAATTAAGATTGTTAAAAAACAGAAGAATTCGTGCTGTACAACCCTCTGATAAACCTAAAGACCTTTTGATGCCTAAACCGATTATTGCCATAGGTGCCTCTACCGGTGGTACACATGCCATTAGAAAGATTATGGCAAGATTACCCGGAAAATTTCCGCCTGTTGTAATGGTACAACACATGCCAGAGAATTTTACGACACAATTTGCAGCCAGGCTGAATGATATATCACGCCTGAATGTTTTGGAAGCAAAGGGCGGAGAACAATTGATTAACGGCACTGCATATTTGGCTCCAGGTGGAAAACACATGGAGATTCAAAAAAAAGGGGCTTTTTTTTATACCAGGGTTTTTGACGGTCCGCTTATGTATCATCAAAAACCTGCTGTAGAGATTTTATTTAACTCAGTTGCTAAATACGCCAAAAGTGATTCAGTTGGAATCATACTGACAGGGATGGGAGCTGATGGTGCTAAAGGACTTTTAAACATGAAAAATAATGGTGCTTTTACAATCGCTCAAGATGAGAAGAGTTCAATTGTATTTGGAATGCCAAAAGAGGCAATAAAACTTCAAGCAGCTCAAAAAATATTAGATCTAAAAGAAATTCCCAATTTTCTTTTTAGATATTTGGAGGGATTATAATGCCTTATAAACAGCAGTTTACCGATAAAGTATATTACCAATTCACCGATTATCTGAGCAAGCGTTTCGGGATGGAATGTAAGATGAATAAACGGCAAATGCTACAATCCAAAATCGATAGCTTCATGAGATTGAACCAAATTGATTCCTATGACAAACTATTAGATTTCCTAAAATCAAACGAAGATACCGAACAATGGAACAACTTTGTACACAAAATTACAACACATAAAACTGATTTTTTTCGAGAAAATCAACATTTCGTCTTTTTAAAAGAACACCTTCCCTTAATGATACAAAAAAACAGGCGTATCATGATCAATAAAGAAATAAGAATCTGGAGTGCTGGTTGCTCTTCAGGTGAAGAACCCTATACTTTAGCCATGTTTTTCAGAGAAAATTTTCCCGATATTTACCCTAAAATATTGGCGACAGACATCAGTACAGAAAGCTTGAACACAGCGATAAAAGGAATCTATCCTTACACCATTAAAAAAGAAATTCAACCCTATTATTTGAGTAAATACTTTACAAAAGATTTAAAAGGTTTTCAAATTAATCCTGATCTCAAAAGATTTATAACATTTCGCAGCTTCAACCTCACGAAAAACTTTAAATTCAAAAAGAACTTCGACATTATCTTTTGTAGAAATGTCATGATTTACTTCAGTGAAAAAGTCAGAGAAACTCTTGTCAACAAGTTTTACCACTCGTTAGTTAATTCAGGAATATTTATTATTGGACACTCCGAAAGTCTTATTAACCTCAAAAATAATTTTAAATATATCAAGCCAACCATTTATTTAAAGTGATTACCCCTTAACACCACCGGCGGTTAAACCCTTGATAATATATTTTTGAAGTGTCAATGTAAAAATGATAATGGGTATCAGTATGATCGTACCGGAAGCTGCAAGTTGACCCCATTTCGGCGCATATTGACCCATAAACCCATTAACCGCAATAGGTGCTGTTTTTGTTGCGTTACCCGTTAGGATCAAGGCGTAGATATATTCGTTCCAAGCCATGATAAATCCGAAAATGGCAGCAACGACTAATCCGGGTGCCGTCAAGGGAAGGAAAATCTTCCAAAATACCTGTCTTTTATTACAACCGTCAACCAGTGCGGCTTCTTCAAAAGAAGGTGAGACGGAACTAAAAAATGGTAACAAAAGCCAGATAATATAAGGTAAATTAAAACTGGTATAGGCAAGAATCAAGGCTATATGCGTATCTGTCAATGATAAACGATCAAACAATATAAATATTGGTACTGACAATGCAATTTGCGGAACCATTCTTGAAACCAGGAAAGAATAGGATAATCCCTTCCTCCCTTTGAACCTAAAACGTGCAATACCATAGGATGCCATCGACCCGAAGATTAAAGAAATGATAGTAGATGACAAGCCAACGATGAGTGAGTTTCTGATTGAAGGTACAAAATCGCTTTTTTGGAAGACTAATTCGTAACTTCTCAAATTAAATTGAAAGTCAAAGGGATTACTGTTTCTAATATCCAAATCCCGCTTGAACCCGCTGGATATAATAATCCATATCGGAAATAATTCAACCAATACAATGATCAGTGCCGATATAAAAACAATCCATTTTATAATTTTTTTCCTGTTTTTCATCTTCATCTTAAACACCCCACACTACATTGTATCGATATCCATGTTTTTTCTGACTAATCCAAAGGCAAAGAAGAGAGAAATAACAATCAATATCACTGCCATTGCCGATGCATATCCCAGCTTACCAAATTCAAATGCTTGTTTATGAATGTATAAAGAGAAAAGCATCGTTCCGTTACCGGGACCTCCGCCAGTCATAACAAATACTTCAGAGAAGATTCTTAATGCATCAATTGTCCTAAGGAGTATGGCGGTAGTAATAGTACCTCTCAACATGGGCAAAGTAATTGAAAAAGTCTTCTTGAAAAAACCAGCGCCGTCAATTTCAGAAGCTTCCATAACATCTTTTGGCAGGCTGGTAATCCCCGCATACAAAATCATAAACATGAAAGGCCACATCCTCCAGATATCCTGAATAATCACCGCTGTATATGCCAGGGATTGATCAGAAAGGATCCCTTGAGGAAATTCCATTCCAAACAAAGAAAGTAAATAAGTGATAGCACCGTATCGGGGTTGCAACATGAGTTTCCAAGTTAAACCTGACAAGATGGGTAAAATAAAAACGGGAAGCAAAAGTAGCGTTCTTAAAAACCCGGATAGGGGAAAATCGTGATTAAACAGAATTGCCACAAAAAAGCCAATGATTAATTCTATTGGTATGGCAATAAAGATAAATCCCAATTGCAAAAAGAGAGAATGCCAAAATTGGTTATCTCTGAATAATTCTATATAATTTTTAATATTAATAAAAGCTCTTGTCCCATCATCCACTTGAGGCCAATTAAAAAAAGAAAGACCAAATCCGTAAATAATTGGAAAAACTAGAACAATACCCACTATCAGTGCAGCGGGTAAGATAAAGTATAAAAAAGGCCCCCTCTTCTTGCGAAGGGGAAGCCTTTTAATATTGTTGCTATTACTCATATGACTCCAATAATGCATTTAATTCTGTAACAATATTTTCTACTGCTTCTTCTGGTGTAATTCTTTCTGTTACAGCTCCCAACCAATTGTTTTTGATGACTTCAGAGAGTTCAGGATAATGAACCGATCGATTTGGTCTGCTAACTGCAAACTGTCCGGCTTCTGCCATACCGGTATACCATGGTTTTTCACCTGAGAGTTCGTTCAACAAATCTGTTCTGACAGGAGTCATGCCTTCTTCTGCTAATTCCAAGCCAACTTCGTAATTGTTGACCCAGTATGCAAATTCCGCAGCTGCTGCCTGATTTTCAGAAGCCTTTGGTATCCCGAAAATCCAACAACCTCTAACAGCTGTTCTAGCAAATGGCCCAGCAGGTGGAGCACTGTAAACGATTTGTCCTGCAACCATTGATTCATCAACGTTTTCATGGGAAGGAACAATTCCAGGCCATTGGAACATTGAGAATACCAATCCATCACTAAAGGCTCCAATTCTTTCCGCATGTCCCATACTCAGAGCACCCGGAGGGGAGAACTTCATTAATTCCTTGTAGAATCGAATAGCTTGTAAGGCTTTTGCTCTGTCAAGGGATACCTCATACTTTCCATCTACCATTTCAAGAACACTTGTACCAAATGATTCAAAGAACATAACCGCTTCACAGGTTGCTCCTTCACTGGTGGCAGTAAATGGCGCAAAACCGTAAATTCCCTTTGTTTCAAAGAATACACACATATTCATCAACTGATCAAGTGTTTTTGGAACCTGAAGTTCGTAACCAAAATGTTTGAAAAATTCTTCCTTGTTAGCTTCATCGTTGATAAGGTCTTCTCTGGTCATCCAGATGTACATGTTTCCATTGTTTGGAATACCTACTAACTGTCCACCCCATTCGGCAGCAGCAAATATCGCTGCAGGGATGTCATTTGTTCCCACTTTTGGAAAAACTTTCCCTTCTGGCCATTGAGAATAGGGAAGTAAAAGGTCTCCAAATTTAGCAACATTCCCCTCATCAATCGCTACCAAATCATAATTGGCTTTGTTCTCGGTAACATTGAGAGAAGTTTTTTGAAGCATTGATCCGGATGGAATCAATTCAAGATCCACTTTAATACCGGTTGCCTTTTCAAAATCCCTCAGTAAAGTATTCCATGATTGAGAGTGTGCATCATCCCATGCCAATACTTTAATACTCTGCGAAAACATCATCGTGACAAACAACACTGTTAATAAAACAACTAAAAGTTTTTTCATTAAAATATACCTCCTTCTAAGGTTTATTATTCAATAAATATAAAGCTTAAACTAATGACAGAATTATTATACTAGAGATGAATGAAAAAACCAAAAAACATAATCAGTGAATATTAAAGGATATTAGCGCTAATTAAAGGATTCTTTAGATATTTCCGAATAATCAACTTAAATGCTTGATTTTCAAGTATAAAGAAATAAATTTACTGTTTTAATTTTTAAGCTGTTCTGGTATACTATATGTTGATATTAAGAAAATATAGATTCTATAGTGGTGTTTGTAAATGAAAAAAAAGGTCATGGATTTGAATTCAATTAAAAAAGTAAACCGATCCGTATTGCTAAATATCCTAAGAGATCATGGAGCAATGTCTCGAAAGGATATTGCTGCCCTTTCAGGTCTTTCTCCTGGGGCAATTACAATTATTGCCACAGAAATGTTAAATGAAGGAATTTTGAAAGAGGCTGGATTGGAAGACCGAAATGGCAAAGCAGGCAGAAAAAAGATCTTATTGAAGATTGAAAAAGCTCATAAATTTATTTTAGGCATAAATATTGAAAAAGACATGACTACCATCGCTATTTCCGACCTCAATCTTAGCATCCTTTCAAGCAAAGAGCTTGTGACTAACACAAAATCTTTGCATAATGGATTCTTAGAAGAAATTATCGAGAATATCAAAGATGTTCTGTGGAAATTGGATATATCAAAGGGGAATATTCTTGGTATTGGCGTTGGTATCGTCGGTAAAGTTGATCCTGTTACAGGAAAAAGTTTAGAAGCCTATGGAATTTGGGACAAAGAGGTGGACTTAAGTGGCTTTTTGACAAAATCTCTTAAATTACCCGTTGTTGTCGATAACAACGTTAGAGCTTTGGCACTGGCTGAAATCAATTGCTCCAAGAGAAAAAATATCGATGATTTTGTCTTTATTAAACATGGTCCCGGTATTGGAGCGGCGATTGTCATCAACAAAAAACTCATTTATGGTTCTGAAAATCAAGCCGGAGAAATTGGGCACATCATTGTTAATTCTGATGGTCCTCAATGCAGTTGCGGACAAAAAGGATGTTTGGAAGCGGTTGTCTCAACCCGGAGAATGAAAAAAACGGTTCAAATGGCGTTTGACAAAGCGACTACGCCTATTCTTTATCGCCTATGTAATGGAGAAAAAGCAAAAATCAACACCTCTTTGGTTTTTTCAGCTTATGAAGATGGTGACCCTTATATCCAAAAGATTATTGATAATAATATCAAATATATGGCAACCGGTATCATTAATCTCATGAAAACTCTGGATCCCCAAAGAATTATCTTTTTTGGTGAGCTGTTTAAGCATGAATCTCTTATGAAGGAATTAATCAATCAAATTGAACTGATGCTGTGTGATGAATCAATTAAAAACAAGATAGTTACCAGTTGCCTTGAATACAAATGCAAGGCGATTGGTCCTTTAGCGCTTGCATTAGAAAGACTGTTTTACGAGACGGGCGCAATTTATACATAAAAGATGGAGTGATTAAATGAAAAGAAAAGCAAAAATCGGTGTGGTTTGCTTAGTCAGAAAGACTTTTGATTACATAACTGCCGGAAAGTTATATGAGGAAATCATTGGAAATCTTTCCAAAAGACAAGATGTTGATTTTGTTTTTGTTGAACAACCTTTGATAGAACCTGAAGATGCTCAAAACGCTTCAAAAAAGTTGCTTTCAGAAAATGTGGATGGTGTTTTCATCATCAGCGGTACTTTCCATTTAGGACTTCTGGCTTTGATCATTAACAAAGAATTACAAAAACCTATTTTACTTTGGGGGCTTCCCGAACTACCTTATAACGGTGGAAAAATAAGGCTCAACTCTGTATGCGGTGTCAATCTCAATGCTTCTAATCTGTATAAAGGTGGAAATGATGCCTTTTATGTTTCGGTTTCTCAGGATATTGATGAGGATTGGATCAATGCTGTAAAAATAAAAACGGCTTTAAGTTCATACCATATTGGCATTTTAGGCTACAGAGCCAGAGGTTTTTTTAATGTGGGTGTGGATGAATTGGGTGCTTACGCTGAAACCGGTATGCTTCTTGATCATTATGAACTTAGAGAAGTCATAAACACCAACATATCAAACGTAGAAATCGAAAGAATTGAAGAAGAGTTGAAGGACATTTTTGACACGCATGCCATTACTCCCCAGCAACTGAAAAAGGTAGCGGAGTTATCCGTAAAATTCAGACACTTTATGGAAGTAAACCAATTGGACGCACTTGCCATCAGATGCTGGCCTGAATTCGCAGCTGAATTTGGTATTGCACCTTGTGCTTCCATGTCCTACTTACAATCTAAAGGCTATCTACTGGGGTGTGAAGGGGATGTGGAAGGGTTGATGAGTATGATTGCGCATGAGGCAATCGGTGCGCATACCCCATTCATGGCTGACTTTTCACAGGTCAATTTGGAAGAAGATTTCGCATTGTTATGGCATTGCGGTGTCGCTCCCTGCAACCTAACAGACGGAATTTGTAATTGTTCTCTGGATTCATATCATGCCGGAGGAAAAGGTGTAACTGCAGATTTTGTTATGAAATCAGGAGAAATTTCTTTCTGTCGAATTGATTCCGCAAGGGGGAAAACAAGGTTGTTGCTTGGAAAAGGTCAAGCCTATCCAATGGAAAAAGAATTGCGTGGAACTTATATGAAAACACGCTTTGATATTCCCTTGCAAGAATTATTGAACAAAGTAGTCTATAACGGTTTCGCTCATCATATTTCCGTTGTATACGGTGATTATACAAAACCCTTTGAAATTTTAGCTCATATAAATAAATGGGAGATTGTGAGGTAGAGGATGAAAAACGAGAACAATATTCATGGAAAGGTTTCGCTTAAAACTAAACTATTATTCGGAGCTGGAGATATTTTTGGTGGTGGTGCTTTTAATATCATCAATTTTTTCTTTGCTTTATTTTTAACTGATGTTATCGGTCTGAATATGGTTTACGTTTCACCGGTATTCTTAATCGGAAAGATTTGGGATGCTGTTACCGATCCTTTTATGGGAACCATTACAGATGGTACTAAATCCAAATTGGGCAGAAGAAGACCCTATTTTCTGGCTGGCATTATCTTGATTTTTATATCATTTTTCATTTTATGGTACCCGGTCGATTTTGATACACAAACCGGAAAATTTATCTATGTTTTATTTGCCTATCTTTTCTTCAACACCGTTGTAACAATGGTCATGGTCCCTTATCAAGCCATGTCTGCAGAAATCTCCCTGGATTACAACGAAAGAACTTCCGTCAATTCAATAAGATTGGCCTTTTCTCTTGGCTCATCTTTGATTTGTGCGGTTATTCCCATGCTTATCGTCAATTCTTTTGCCGATATAAGAACAGGATATATCGTTATGGCGACAGTCTTCGGACTGCTTTTTTCTCTGCCTTGGTTAGGTGTGTTTTTTTCAACGAAAGAACGGCAAGACTTTAAGCCTCAAAAGAGAGCGGTTAATTTCAAAGCCATGTTTATCGATCCCTTTAAGATTAAATCCTTTAGATATTTATTGTTGATGTTTCTTGCCGCTTATTTGAGTATGGATATCGTTTCAATGATTTTTGCTTATTATATGAAATATTATGTGTTGGAGCCCGGTGCTTTGTCCATGGTATTGGGTGTCCTCTTAATCGTAGAAATATTGTTTATTCCATTCTATGCCTTTATTGCCAGAAAGAAGAGTAAGACATTTGCATTTATAATTGGAGCTGTCATTTGGGCTTTGGGAAGTATCTTAATATTCCTGGTTCCTCAAGGTGCGCCGTTATATTTAGTTATCATCCTGGCAGCGTTAATTGGTTCAGGGGTCAGTGCGGCTGCTGTTATCCCAAATACCCTTTTTGGAGCTGTAACGGATGTAGGTGAACTGGCATATTCAGAAAGAAGAGAAGGTTCTTTCAGCGGTATTATAACCTTTGCAAGGAAATTTGCCTCTGGAATTGCCGTTGCTTTTGTGACCTTCCTACTGGGAGTAACCGGTTATCTCAACCCTGAGATCATTCTTGAAAATGGTATTGAAAAATCAATTGAACGTGTTCAACCGGAGGCCGTGTTACTCACTATTCGAATCATCATCGCGTTTGTGCCTCTCGTTTTAATGGCTTTGGGAATATGGGCAGCACTTAAATATCCGTTAAATCCAGAAAATCACAGAAAAATGATTGATTATCTGACAGCACAAAGAAAGGGAGAAAAATTAGAAGGCATAAGTCCCGATGAAATAGAAAAGCTGAAAGAAGAACTGATTTAAAGTCATATGAATTCAAAATCTGTTTTTTCGCTTTTATTGTTAAATGTTGTTTGGTCCAGTTTTTACGTCGCCAACAGATTTTCTTTGTTGAAGTTATCTCCATTGTTTGTTGGCGTTACAGTTAGACTGTTAGCTTTGTTTTTTCTTCTGATTTTTATCTTTATTAAAGGCTATCACAAAAATCTTTTGGCAATAAAAGTTTTATTTCCAAAACTACTTTTAATTGGTATTTTAGGCTTTTCTTTGGATATCACGGCATTTTTGGGTTTACAGCTTTCTACTGCCTCAAATGCATCGATTTTATTGAAGTCCGATGTGTTGTTTACCAATTTCATCTCTATCTTAATTTTTAAGCAACGATTTACCAAAGCGGATTGGATATTAACCCTGTTTATTTTAATTGGAACTATTTTTGTTATTGATATCGATTTCGCAAATTTCAGACTTAACGGGATTGGTGACCTTTTATTCATACTTAGTGCCCTTTTTGTAGCCTTGAACGGTTTCATCATAAAATCTGTTCAAACGGACAAGCGCGTCAAAGTAAGAGATACTACTGTTGCATTTTACAATAATCTGATTACATTCATCATTTTCCTTTTGATATTCACAATATTTGAACGGAAAATCCCCATTCAGACTATAAATGAAAATTCTGTATTAATGGTTTCTCTGATTTATACAGGAGTCATGCAAACGGCAATTTATATCCTTTATTATTATAATTTGAGGATACTACCGGTTTGGATTGTAAGAATTACCTTGTTGATCATGCCTGTTTTTGCATCATTAATCGGTTTCTTTCTATTGGGAGAAACCTTGAAAGCGATCCAAATCATCGGCATGATTATCGTTCTATTATCAACAATGGGCATTATTCTAATGCAAAGAAAAAAAAGAGTTAATCAAGCATAAAAACACAGAAAAAAGAAAAGGAGGAAGAACATGAGTTTTCGTTTTTTTCTACCCGTAGAGATTTATTTCGGCAAGAATAAAATTAAAGATTTGTCAAATAAAATCAGCAAAACACCGATTTTAATCGTTAGCGATCCGGTTTTAAAAGAAATAGGAATAGTAGATCAGGTTAAAGAAGCTATCGATAAAAAAAGTGAAATTTATGATTTTTGCCAAGTTGAACCAAACCCCTCTTGTTCAACGGTCAATGAAGGGGCACAATATGCCAAAGAAATAAACGCAAACACAATTATAGGATTAGGTGGAGGTAGCGCCATTGATACGGCAAAAGCGATATCCTGTTTGATTGATACCAATGATACGCTTCAAGATCATCTTTTTGAAGGAAAGTGCATAGAAAAAAGGACTAAACACTTAATTGCCATTCCTACAACATCTGGAACGGGAAGTGAAGTGACAAACGTGGGGGTTTATACGGATAAGGAACGGGGACAAAAAAAACCGTTGGTTTCAGAATATTTCTGGCCCGATCAAGCCTTTCTTGACCCAACTTTAACTCTAACTATGCCGGGAAAAGTAACCGCCTCCACTTCCTTGGATGCTTTTACACATGCCATTGAAGCCTATTGGGCGGATTCTTCTCAACCTCTTTCAAAATTGATGTCCATGGAAGCGATGAAATTAATCATTGAGAATTTGGAGAAGGCAGTTACAGATCCCAAAAATTATGAAGTTAGAGAAAAGCTGCTTTATGCAAGCTTGCTCGCTGGTATTTCGTTTGCACAAACAAGGACAACCATCCTTCATGCGCTGAGTTTCCCTCTCACCAATGAATATGGTTTGGAACATGGATTTGCCTGTGCTATGGCGCTTCCCGAATTAATTGTTGAAAATTACAATTTTATGAAAGAGCCAATGGATGTTTTAATTAAGTACCTAAATTTGAAATCCGCTGAACAATTTTCTCAAAAGATGAAACAAATCATGAAAACAGTACACTCGCCTAATTCTTTAAGTGAAATGGGGATCAAAGAGGTTGATATCGAAAAACTTGCAAATACCACTTTAGCGGCTCCCATCGCATCGCTTAATCCTAAAAAATTTTCAAAAGAAGAGTTAATCAAATTTTTAAATAAAATCTATTAAAGAGGTGAATACTTTGAATCAAACCGAATTAAAGGAATTAGAAAAAAAGGCAACCGACATTCGATGTTTGACCATTGAAATGATCGGTAAATTGGGGGTTGGACACATAGGTGGTTCCCTTTCCATCATTGAAGCCCTGGTTTCACTCTATTATAAAACCATGCAAGTTGACCCAAAAAATCCAAAATGGGAAGATCGCGATCATTTTGTTCTTTCTAAAGGTCATGGTGGCCCGGCTTTATACGCTGTATTGGCTGATAAGGGTTTCTTTCCGAAAGAATGGACAGATACTCTGAATCAACCTAATACCAATCTCCCCTCTCATTGTGATAGAATCCTCACTCCCGGTATAGACATGACAGCAGGTTCGTTAGGTCAGGGTTTATCTGCAGCCATTGGTATCGCAATTGGTAAAAAAATTGATCGAAAAAAAACGCATGTTTATTGTATTATTGGTGATGGTGAAAGCCAAGAAGGCCAAATATGGGAAGCGGCGATGCTGGCCCCAACGAAAAAACTGGATAATCTGACTGTATTGCAGGATTACAACAAAATGCAAATCGATGGCACAACGGATGACATCAATTCGTTAGAACCCCTAACCGAGAAATGGAAGGCATTTGGCTGGCATGTCCTCTCCGTAAATGGACACGACATGATTCAGATTACCGATGCTTTGGAAGAGGCTAAACAAATTAAAGAAAAACCCACAATAATTATCTTGAATACCATTAAGGGTAAAGGCGCTTATTTTGCTGAAAACAAGCTCAGCTGTCATAATATGAAAGTATCCACTGAAGAATGGAAAAAAGCGGTCAATGAATTAAAGGAAGCAGGTGTATAGAATGGCAAACGAAAAAGAACTCAGACAAATTTATGCTGAATTACTCTTGGAAATGGCTGAAAAAGACGAGCGAATTGTTGTGCTGGAAGCCGATCTAATGAAAGCCACCGGTACGACATCTTTCAAAGAAACATATCCTGACCGTTTTATCGATGTAGGCGTTGCCGAAGCCAATATGATAGGCGTATCCGCCGGTTTGGCCGTTACCGGTAAGATTCCCTTTGCCCATTCGTTTACACCTTTTGCGACAAGAAGAGTGCTGGATCAAATCGCTATCTCCATTGCTTATGCCAAATTAAACGCAAAAATTGGCGGGACTGATCCGGGAGTTACAGCTGAATTAAATGGCGGCACTCACATGAGTGTTGAAGATGCTGGTTTGATCAGGGGTATCCCAAATATGATGGTCGTAGAACCTGCTGATGGTGTTCAGTTGAAATCTTTGATGCCTCAGATTGCGACTGTTGATAATCCCGTGTATATGAGATTGGCCAGAAAATCAAAAGATCAATATTTTGAATCCGATACAGAATTTGAATTAGGGAAAATCTATGAACTTAAATCCGGAACAGATGTAACCATCATCTGTAGTGGCATTATGATTAAAAACAGCTTGGAAGCTTCTGAAATGTTGGAAAAGGAAGGTATTCACGCCAGGGTACTGAATATGCACACACTCAAACCCGTAGACACTGAAACAATTGTCAAAGCAGCAAGAGAGACTGGCGCTCTTGTGACCGCAGAAAATCACAGTATCATCAACGGTTGGGGCAGTGCCGTCTCTGAAGTACTTGTTGAAAACTTTCCGGTGCCTCTGGAGAGAATTGGTATTCGAGACCATTTCGGAGAAGTGGGACTAACCGATTTCCTGTTGAAAAAATACAAAATGACCGCAAATGATATTGTGGCTGCCGCAAAAAAGGCCATTTCAAGAAAAGGATGAAAAAATGTTAAACATCTTTGAAACCAATCAGGAACTTCATATCAATTTTGATGGTAAACCTGTGATTCGCCATTCTTGTAAAAACCCTGCTTTTTTCTTGGGAAAGGGTCTTTCCAAGTATGAGATGTATCATGGCAATTTCGATATCAGCTCTGAATTGGAATCAAAAATACCATTAAGAAACTTTGAAGTAATTGAATCCAATGAAACTCAAGCCTTGATTCGTTTTTTCTACGAATCCTTTCAGATTCGCGTGAACTTATTGATTGCTGAAGACGAACTGTTGAAAATGAAAATTCAAACTGATGAATCACTTCATAATCGGTTTTGGATACGATTGGTTTCAAGTAGAGATGAAGCCGTATATGGTTGTGGTGAGCAATACTCAAAATTAAACCTAAAGGGGAGCAAATTGCCCCTTTGGGTTTCAGAACAAGGTGTGGGAAGAAATAAAAAAGAAATTCTCACTTTTTTTGCAGACAAATTTGACAAAGCCGGTGGTGACTGGTACACCACTTATTACCCTCAACCATCTTTTATAACCACATCCAATTTCTTTTGCCATGTTAATGACACCAGTTATATGGAATTCGATTTCACCCATGATAATTTTTCTCAAATAGAGTGCTGGAATGTACCTAAAGAGATTGTAATTGGCTCAGGCAAAGACTTTTTGAGCGTAATCAAAAAACAGTCCAAGTATTTTGGATTTCAACCCAAATTACCCGAGT
>CAZVPY010000010.1:0-21868 GCA_964629135.1 uncultured Thermotogaceae bacterium
TATACCCGCACAAAAAGAAGGTTTGGCACTCTTAAATGGAACACAAATGATGGCCTCACTACTAAGCAACATTTTAATACGGGCATCTAGACTTTTTAAATGGACCCTCGTCTCAGCAGCTTCTACTTTAGACGCATTAAAAGCATCTACTTCTCCTTTTGACAAACGGATTCATGAACTACGCCCCCATCCTGGACAGATATATGTTGCTGAAAAAATTTTAAGTCTTTTAGAAAACAGCGAAATCAGAGATTCTCACAGAAATTGTGGCAAAGTTCAAGATGCCTATTCCCTTAGGGCAATACCACAAGTTTTTGGAGCTGTAAAAGATACATTTGATTATGCCAAGTCAGTTCTTGAAAGGGAATATAATTCTGTAACCGATAACCCAATCATTTTCGAAAACGAAGCAATTAGTGGCGGAAACTTTCATGGAGAACCTATTGCATTGGTAGCAGACTTTGTTGCAATTGCCTTATCAGAATTATCCAACATTACCGAACGACGGATAGACCGTCTCGTTAACCCCCTGGTTTCCTCATTGCCTCCATTCTTAGCAAAAGGAGAAGAAGGGCTGAACTCTGGTTTTATGATTTGGCAATATACTGCCGCATCGTTGGTATCGGAAAATAAGGCATTATCCCATCCCGGATCAGTTGATAGTATTCCCACATCTGCTTTTCAAGAAGATCATGTCTCAATGGGTTCAGTTTCCGTAAGAAAGGCTTACTCCATTATTGCAAATTGTGAAAAGGTAACAGCTATCGAATTAATGTTAGCCATGAGAGGTCTTGACTTTTTAAAACCATTGGAAACGGGAGCCAATTTGAAAATGATTTTAAATGTACTTCAAAAAACACAGAAACCACATCAAAAAGACCGATATTTTGGTGATGATTTTAATATAATTTTAGAGAGTATTTCTAACAATGAACCAGTCAAATTTTAAGAAATAAAATGGGGTGAGATAATTGAAATTTTCAATGAAAAAGAATATATTGATGAGTGCTACGTCAAAAATCGTTGGTATTATACCTAAAAAAAATATCAAGCCTATACTATCAGGGGTCAAAATTCATTCAAAGGATGACAATATTTATTTTTCTGCCACGGATATGGAATCTTCAATGATGATTAAAGTGGAATGCTTTGATCTCGAGGAGCAAGGATCTTATGTGATTGATGCCTTGACATTAGAAGAAATATCAAAGAATCTATTGAAAGATGAAGTGCATTTTACATTAGAACCAAATAAGGCCATAGCACATACGGGAGCTGGAGAAATAAAAATCCCAGTAATGAATGCAGATGATTATCCTGAACTTGATTTTGATAACGTGGGTGAAGAAATTCAACTCCCAAAAGAAAAAATAATGGAAATGATAGAAAAGGTCTTATTCTGTGCTTCTACAGATGAAATGATTAGAAATTTAAATGGAGTCTTATGGGAATTTTCCGGTAAATATTTAAGGTTGGTATCAGCAGACAGTTATCGAATGGCTGTCACCGAAGAAATTGTTTTTGATGAAGAAAGACCCGATTTAAGCTTTTTTTTGTCATTAAAAAGTATGAAAGAAATTCAATCACTTTTAAAAGAATCTGATGAAGAGCATTTCACCATTAAATTTGACGGGAAAAAGGTTATCACAAGAATAAAGAATATTCTTTTTACTGCTCGATTAATGGATGTTTCTTTTCCGAATTATAAAGCTGTTTTACCTGAGCAATTCCAAACAAAGATTATCATTGACAGGATTGAAATACTAAAAGCGTTAAAATTGATCAATATTATCGCCAAAGGAAAGGGTGATACGGTTAAATTGAATATAGAAGAAAACAAACTTGAAATTTCTGCAAGATCACAAGATAGGGGTGATGGTGATATCCCGTATGAAATAAAACAAGAGGGAAAAGACATGTTAGTGGCATTTGATCCGGTTTATTTGATTGAAGGCCTTCAACACTTTGACGGTGCTGAGCTTGAGATGAATTTTGTTGATGAGAATAATGCCCTTCAAATAAATGATACCGAAATTTCTGGTTTTTTACATATTATTATGCCTGTTAAGATTCGCACATGAGAATCGGCATTGGATATGATGCACATAGATTTCAAGTTGGAAGGCCTTTGATTTTAGGTGGAATAAATATCCCTTACAAATTTGGGCTTTCTGGCCATTCAGATGCTGATGTTTTGACACATTCTTTTATTGACGCCTTACTTGGCGCTTTAAATCTGGGAGATATTGGTTCATGGTTCCCAGATTCAGATCAAAAATATAAAGGAGCTAATAGTATAGAACTTTTAAAATATACTTACATGAAAGTTTTTGAATCCGGTTATAGCCTCATCAATTCTGATTCTGTAATTATTGCTCAAGAACCAAAACTATTGGAATATATTCCGCTCATTTGTCAAAAGCTTTCATTAGCATTAAATACTCAAACTAATTATATTAGTGTAAAAGCCACTACAACTGAAGGCATGGGCTTTGAAGGCCGGAAAGAGGGAATTGCTGCACAGACTGTTTGTTTACTGGACAGAAAATGATGCGTTTTGATTTTATTTTTGGCAGTTATATTCCTGCTGAGTCTTTCTTTCATCGTACAGATCCCAGAACTAAACTAATATTTACATTGTACGGTATGATTGTTCTTTTTTTAGTTAAACATTGGCTTTCTTTTTTGATTATCGGAATGGTTGTTTGCGCTATGCTATATATATCAAAAATTACTTTTTTTACACTATTAAAATCATTCAAGTCCATCTGGTTTTTTTTCGTTTTAGCGTTTATTTTTTCATTGTTTAATACTACTGGAAAAGTAATTTTTAGCTTTGGAATTCTAACCATTACGGACGAGGCTTTGAACAATACTTTCATCATTATTCTAAGGCTTAGTTTGTTAATAAGCTTATCATTAATGATGACATCTACAACCTCACCAACAAGAATCGCTGATTCAACTGAAAGTCTTTTAAAAAAAATTGGGTTGAAGCAAGAATTGGCTCATGAAATTTCAATGATTATGTCATTGGCAATTCGGTTTATTCCAATCATTTCTATGGAAGCCAATCAAATCATGAAAGCTCAAAAAGCAAGGGGAGCGAAGTTTGAAGATAGAAACATGATCAATCGATTGAAGGCTTTTTTCCCGGTTATCATACCACTTTTAGTAGGCTCATTTAAAAGAGCGGATGAGTTAGCCTTAGCGATGGATGTAAGATACTATCATGGGTTTCAAGGAAGAACAAAGTATGTTAAACTTCAAATGAAGCTATCTGATTATCTTTTGTTAGTAATTACTTTGGGAAGCTTCACTTTTGCGTTATACTTAGACAAGGTGATCGATTTTGTATGATTGGATAGATAAAGATTTTCTTAGTTATTCCGGGAAGATTGTTGGTGTGGATGAAGCTGGGCGAGGGCCACTTGCAGGACCGGTTGTAGCTGCTGCAGTCTTCTTAACTGAAGCACAAGAAAAAAGTTTACTTCTAAGCATCCCATTCATCAACGACAGCAAGAAATTAAGCGAAAAGAAGAGAAATGAGATTTGGGATTTTGTACAAGAAAACAGAATTTGTTATGCAGTTGGATTAAGTGATGTTTCTACAATTGATTATTACAATATCTTAAACAGTACAAATATGGCGATGAATAGTGCCCTAAAAAAACTAAAAGTACCTTTTGAATTAGCCTTAATCGATGGAAAGAACTTATCAATTGAATATCCCAATAGACAAATCGTAAACGGTGACTCCCGTTCTTTAAGAATTGCTTTAGCATCAAATATAGCAAAGGTTGTTCGAGATAGTATTATGAGAGGCTTTTCAAAAAGATATCCGTTATTTGGTTTTGAAAAGAATAAAGGGTATGGCACAAAAGAACATATACATGCAATTGGACGCTATGGACCTACTCCTTTTCACAGGTTAACATTTAAACCATTACTTGAGAAGATTGAAAAACACATACTTATAGAATGGTTAAAATATGGACAAATCAATTCTCAAAGATATGAAATGATACTATCGAAAATTAATAGACAATTTTCACAACAAAAACAGTTATCTGGTTTTTTTCAATAAAGGAGGCATCATAAATGAGAGCATATGACATCATATTGAAAAAGAGAAATGGAGAAGTTTTGGAAAAAGATGAACTGGAATACATGATAAATGGTTGTGTAAACGGCACGATTCCCGATTACCAAACAGCAGCTTTTTTGATGGCTGTTTATTTTAAACACCTAACAAACAAAGAGACATATTACTTAACAGAATTAATGAGGTATTCTGGTGACACAGTTGATCTTTCAAAAATAACAGGAATCACTGTTGACAAACATTCAACTGGTGGTGTAGGGGATAAAACCACTTTGGTTTTAGGACCTATGGTAGCTGCATGTGGTGCAAAAGTAGCCAAACTTTCAGGAAGAGGTCTTGGTCACACGGGTGGAACAATTGACAAATTAGAATCAATTCCAGGCTTTAGGACAGACATTAATATGGCGCAATGGATTCAACAAGTAAACACTGTCGGTTTTGCCTTAGCGGGGCAAACTGCGAATCTTGTTCCAGGAGATAAAAAGATTTACGCCTTAAGAGATGTAACTGCAACAGTTGATGAACCTTCCTTAATCGCCTCGAGTATTATGAGTAAGAAATTAGCAGGTGGTGCTGATGCTTTTGTTTTAGATGTTAAAGTAGGGTCAGGTGCATTTATGTCTGATGTTAAATCCGCTAAAGAATTAGCTGCAATTATGGTGGATATCGCCAACAAATCTGGAAAAGAGGCAGTAGCCATTTTGACGAATATGGATGAACCTTTGGGAAATAAGATCGGTAATGCATTAGAAGTAATTGAAGCAGTTGATACGCTAAAAGGAAACGGGCCTGATGATTTTACAAAACTCTGTATTACTTTAGGAAAGTATATGCTAAAAATGGCTTTATCAATAGATTTAAAAGAGGCAGAGGAAAAGCTTAAAGAAAGTATTCGTTCAGGAAAAGCATATGAAAAATTTCTTGAATTTGTTCAAGCACAAAACGGTGATATAGAATATGTAATGAATCCAACCCGCATGTTAACAAACAAGGGTGTATTTGAGATGAAAGCAGAACAGGATAGTTATCTCTGCAAAATCAACACAATGGAAGTTGGGATTGCAGCAAATCTTTTGGGAGCAGGAAGAGAATCAAAAGATGATAAGATCGATTATTCAGTCGGTTTTGATTTTATAAAAAAAACCGGAGACTACTTAAAAAAAGATGATACAATTGTCAAGGTCTATTATAACAATGAGAGGCACTTGAAAGAATCTCTTTCAACCTTGAAAAAGGCGATTAGATGTGGTAAGAAAGAAAACGTTGAAAAAAATCAACTAATTTTTGATATAATCGGTTAAATGACAAAACATCACACGTTTTTTTCATTTGATTCCGTGAAATGTATTTGGGGGTACTATCTGTTTTGAAACTAAAAATTTATTTTTTAATAGGAGTATTTTTACTCCTGTCAGTATCGTTTTTTTCTCAAGAATTATATTATATTCAACCGGATGGAACTTATACAAGGTTTAGAGAGCCGGATGTATCAATTGTTAGCGGAAAACTAATGATAGCCGTTGAAAAATTAACTGAATTTGGTGCCGGAGTTACATCCTTTTCAGGCAGTAATAAATATTACATCATCAATAAAGAGATGGGCGAGACACTAATTATTGATCCCTATAGTGGGATATCTCTCAATTTTCTTGAAAAATATGAAGGACTTGTGATGGTGATAAACGATCGGGTCTTTATTTCTGCCGAATCTGTTTTCCCATTTTTAAATTTAAAATACCTTTCAAATGAACGATATTACGTCTACAAGGAAAATTCCGTTATCAGATTGATCAATGCGGAAATGAATTTGAGAACGGTAACCTTCGAGTTTTCATCACAATTTTTTGATGTAGAATCAATTATCAAAGTTAATACCAAGGGTAATGAAGCAGATATTATGGTTTTCCCAGCAAGTCCCGATGAAACAACTATTAGAGGAATAATATTGAAAAACAACGATCCATTTTACTCAGAATTCAATATTCAATTCAACGTTCCGGTTGATTATAGGATCGTGAAAGACGGGAATAAAGCAACCGTATATTTTTCACACGTTGACCCATATCTCGAAGAAATTGAAGTACTCTCTCAAGGTGTACAGTGGTATCGAAAAAAAGAAGTCTTTGAACAATCGACATTAAAAGTAACCTATCTTGAAGTGGATTTAAACGAGGCAGATGTAAAAATAGTACCTGAAATCGCATTTGATGGTCTTGGTTCTAAAGATAAACTGAGCAATATGGTCCGTAAAAACTTTGCAATTGGTGGAGTTAATGCTTCCTATTTCGATACCTCAACAAATTTTCCGGTTGGTATTTTAATAAAGGATGGGCAAATCGAATCAGAACCTTTTTATTATCCCAGACCATTTTTTGTTAAAACCGATAAAAACACTTATCACATTCTGGAAATAAATACTGAAATTCACCTTCGAATAGGAGGATCTCTTTTTTTGGTTAAAGGGGTAAATAAGTACAGCCAAAATGGTGATGTTATCGTCTATACTGATAATTTCAAAAAATTAATTCCTCAAGATTCAAACAGAGATTATGTGATTATATCTAATGATAAAGTTATTTCGAAAACATATACTCCCAAGGTCCCTAAAGATGGAAAAGTAGTGGTCTTTAATCCCAAAGAATTATCAAAATTTATCAAAATCGGAGATCCTTTTTCGATGCAGTTTATAGTCCCGGGATTTCAATACAAAATTACAGATGCCATTGAAGGGGGGCCCATGCTGTTGTCAGGGGGACAGAGAATTGAAGATACCAGCAGTATAAGAGCAACTTATGGTCAAAGAATAATAGAAGGCAGGACCCCAAGAACTGTTCTTGCTCTTTCAAAGAACAAAGTAATATTATTGGTTATCGATGGGTATCAAACGGCAAGTTCTGGACTGACTTATGACGAGTTAACTGAATTCCTTTTAAAGAAAGGGTATTCAGATGCCATGTGTTTTGATGGAGGGTCATCTTCTGTGATGTCCATTGGATCAAGAATAGTCAATCAACCCTCTTCAGGTGAACCTGGTATTCCGGTTGGTATTTTAGTTGATAGAAATGACTAAACAGTAATTTAAAAATTCTAATAGATTAAGCGGAAAAGATAATCATTCCGTTTGGAGGTGCATTTTGTGGCAGTACAAGTAGAAAATAGGAGAACATTGACCTTTATGGGTCATAATGGTTCAGGGAAAAGTACAATCATCGAGGCAATGTTAAAATTGTCTGGAAAAATCAGCGAAATCGGTTCCACAATGAATTACGACCCTTTAGAAAAAGAAAAAAACACCACTCTTTCTGTTGGGTTTGGAACTTTTGAAAAGGATGGGTACGAATTCATTGCTATGGACACACCAGGGTTCGGAGACTTTTTAAGCGAAGTAATTTCAGCGCTTTTTGCCGCTGAAAATGCCGTTTCAGTGATAAACGCAGCTTCAGGTATTGAAGTACAAACAGAGAGAACTTGGAAGCAAGCTGAAGCGCTTAAAAAACCAATCATGATCTTTGTAAATCAAATGGATAAAGAGAGGGCTGACTTTAATCAAATCCTTGATGATCTGAAAGGAAAATTTGATAAAAACATTGTACCAGTTTATCTGCCAATTGGTAAAGAAGATACTTTTAAAGGTATTGTAGATTTATTAAATAACTGTGCTTACGTTTATTCAGATGATGGCAGTGGAAAGAAAGAAAAAACTGACATCCCCGAGGATCTTAAAGGTCAAGTTGAAGAATTAAGAATGGCATTGGTTGAAGACATTGTTGAAACTGATGATAACTTAATGGAAAAATATCTTGGCGGAGAGGAAATAGATGGCCCTACACTTGCAAAAGCAATGAAAAGTGCTTATGCCGAAGGACAGCTTGTTCCTGTTTGTTGTGGATCAGCGTTAAAGAATATTGGTATCGATCTTTTTGTAGACCTTGTCAAAGCAACAGGTGCAAATCCTATCCAAAGAAAACCTCTTGAAACGAAGATGGCAGAAGGCGAAAAAGATTTTGAATTGAGCATGGAGAAAGATGCCCCATTTGTCGGTTACATTTTTAAGGCGGCTGTTGATCCTTTCATTGGAAAACAATCTTTTGTTAAAGTACTTTCTGGAGAAATTAAAACCGGAAATGCTGTTGTAAACGTTAACAAAGACTCAAATGAAAAAGCGTCTCATATCTATCATGCAACTGGTAAAGAACAGGATGAAATTGAGACTGCTACACTTGGAGATATCGTTAGTATCCCAAAACTAAAAGAAAGTGAAGTGGGGGATACCTTATGCAATCCTTCCAGAAAATTAATGGTCATTAAACCTGAATACCCGGAACCGATGTTAACCAAATCAGTTCATCCAAAATCCAAAGGTGATATTGACAAAATATCTAACGGTTTATCAAAGCTCTCAGAATCAGATCCTACATTTACTTGGGAGCACGATGCAGAAACCAATGATACCGTTATTTCAGGTATGGGGACTTCGCATTTGAATGTTATGATAGAAAGATTAAAAAAACTATTTAAAGTAGATGTTGAAGTTGGACAACCGAAAATCCCTTACAAAGAGACGGTTAAAGGAAATTCTGATGTGGAGTACAAGCATAAAAAACAATCAGGTGGACATGGTCAGTATGGTCATGTAAAAATCAAAGTATCTCCACTTGAAAGAGGAAAAGGATTTGAATTTGCACAATCCATCTTTGGTGGATCAGTCCCTAATAATTACATTCCATCTGTAGAAAAAGGTGTCGTTGAAGCCATGAAAAAAGGAATTTTAGCTTCTTATCCTGTTGTAGACATAAAAGTAGAACTGTACGATGGTTCTTATCATGATGTGGACTCATCGGATATGGCTTTCCAGATAGCAGCAAGACAAGCCTTCAAGAAAGGGATGCAGGATGCTAAACCGGTATTACTTGAACCTGTTATGGATGTTGAAGTCCATACACCTGAAGAAAACTCAGGTGATGTTATGGGTGAAATAACTTCCAGAAGAGGAAGACCTATGGGAATGGAAGCCGGTTCTAAGGGGTATCAAATCGTTAAAGCTACCGTACCATACGCAGAAATGCTTGATTTTTCCAATCAATTAAGTTCAATAACAAGCGGGAAAGGTTATTTCACGATGCAGTTTGCACATTATGCAGAAGTTCCCTCTAATGAACAAGATAAAATTATCGCTGAAAGAAAAAGAGAATTGGAAGAACAGGAATAATTCTTTAAAATAATCTACAATCCGGAGATCAACTCTCCGGATTTTCTTTGTTAATTGAAAGCGAGAATGATGGTTATCAAAAAAATTACGAAAAACAAATTTCTTCACATATTGATTCTGATCATACTCCTAATACCCATGATGGCATTTGCCCAGGATGAAAGCATTGTACCAGGTCCTGGTGAAATCATGGTGGAAATTTCAGCAGGGGCTTTTAACTTTTCAGGCGATAATGAAAAAGTAGTATTTTCAGAGGGTGTTGAAATCAAATACGAAGATATAATCATCAATGCCCCAACAGTAACTGCCTTTTTTGTAAATGAAGACACCGTTGAATATTTTTATGCTGAGTCCTCTGATAGCACACCGGTTTATCTTTATAAAGATAAAGAAACCTTTACATCCAAAAGTCTAAAAGCTTATGTGCAAAAAAAAGCGTATTTTTTGTATGAGCTTAGAGGAACTTACAAAGCAAAAAACGCAAAGGGAAAAAACAATGAAATCATTTTGGCTGCTGAAAAAAGCAGAAGCAAACCATTTGATGAAAAGAATATTACTGAAGCGCAAAAAGGCTATTTAACAACTTGTGAAGAACCAAATCCACATTATCGATTCCAGGCAAACTATATTGTGGTCAAAGAAAGCAATGAAATTATTGCATACGATCTCTTAATGTATATATATGATCTTCCTGTTTTACCTTATCCGGTGTATTTTTCTTCATTGGAAAGAAAAGCTCAGCCGGTTGAGTCATCTTTTACTTTTACAGGTTCTTCAGGTATACAGACACACTTACGATTTAATTACTATTCAAAAGATGATGAAATTGGGGCAGTCTTTTTTGATACCGTGGGAGATGGAGAAAAAAAAGGAAACACAATAGGTGCAGAGAATAAATTTACACTACCTGACGGAAAAACAAGAGTATATTTTTATGGACTACAAAAGACGCAGGAAGATTTCTCCAACCGATCCAATCAACTGAAATTTGAACTGGCTCGAAAATGGGATGATCAATTCGAATCTTTGTTTTATTTTAACAACAAAATGAGTATTGCAAATGAAGAAATAACAAGTAGAAATACGGATTATGGGATTAGTTTAAAAGGAAAAGTAAATAATTCCCCCTTTTCATTTAGTATGAGTAAAAGTGAGATTCGTTCAAAAAGTAAAAACACGAACGCCATTACGTTGCCTTCGTTTTCCATCTCAAAAATGGGTTTTAAGTTTTTTCCTGAGACCTTCCCTATCAGTTTAAATTTCAAGGACCTAAAATTCAGCGCTGCCAATACATCGGAGGCCTCAGTTTCTTTTTTTGAAAAATTATCAGAGTTGAACTATAATGGACAATATGGTCTTTCATCAGCATTACCGGAAATTATCATTAGAGATGTAAAATTGGTGAATGGTTTTACCACAGATATTAATTATTCTTTTAAGAGTCAAGATGAATATACCGATGATTTTAAGATAGATAATACTTTCACTTTACCCAAAATCGGATTTAACTGGAATGATTTTTTCGGAATCAATACTCAATATACTATGAGAGCAGGTTTATTGCAGGATTATCAGGATGAAAAGGCTTATCGATATTCCGAAAACGTTATCACTAATATGAATATTAACTTCTTCATATGGAAAAATACAATCACTCATAATTATGTATTTTTGAAGTCTGACGGAAATACTTCAAGATTTAATTATAACAAAGAGAAAAACCTGTTGAATTTAACTTCCAGCTTAGATCTATCTTTCATTTCATCTAAGATTATCTTCAAAACTTCCTATGACTTTTTAAAAGACGAGCAGAAATTATCGAATCCACAATTGATAACAAATACAGACTTTAGATTGCTAGATACCCGATTTAAGCTAGATACAAAGAGTATTATTGATGCCAGTGACACCAAATTTTTATCTACAGATTATAATTTCTCTGTTGATCATAACTATTTTAACAACCAACTGAACTTTGTATACCTATATGATCAAGATATCAACATAAGAAAATTAACTGATTCATTTGGTTTTGCGTTTGGTCCCATAAACAATTTTAAAAAATTCTCTTCGAATTTCGAAATGATTTTTAACTATTATGAAGAAAATCAGGGATTAGATTTAGACAAGCTAACCAACAAAAATTCGATTTCCTTTGGGCAAATTGGTCCGATTGACAGTCTTGTAAATAACACTGACATCCAAATACTGCCAAAGGAAGAAGAACCTGATCAAAAGATCAATTATATTAAAAATTCCCTAAATCTCAAGTTTGATAAAACGACATTGGGATTTGATGCAAAATATTCACGGTCAAAGAAAATAGATTTTGATTTTTCCGGAAGTTTTGAAAAATTGAAGTTGAATTTTGGTACGCGATATGATATGGATAACAAGAAATTTGAAACCCTAAAAATAGCAATCGTTAAAGATCTTCATTGTTGGCAAAATGAAACAAGCATAGAATTTGCTTTAAAAGATCAAGATGGTGAAAAGAAACTTACTTTAGACAAATTCTCAACCAGTTTTGCAATCAAACAGTTCCCGGAAAAGTTTGTTAAAGTGGAGCCATTGAAAAAAGAATTCGATTTGGCTATTTTCTAAAATCTTTTAACTGAACAACTCAATTACCCTTTCAGGTGAAATTCTTAGTAGTGCTCTTGCTGAATGATTCGTTATTTCAAATTCTTCGTATTCATTCCTGATAATTTTTTCAAGTACATCAGCTGCATCTGCCAATTTTAATCGTGCTGCTATTGTCATTGCTTCTTTTCTCACAGAATCATCTTCTAAATGGTTGTCAATAGTGGATAGAATATGATGGTAACCATCTTCGATTTTCAGTCTCCCAATGGCCTTAATAACTCCTTTTCTTACATGTTTACTATAATCAAGAACCAGTTCATCGATTAATTCAACGAGATAATAATCAAGCATTTTTGTCATTGTAGCAATGCAGGCTGCTCTAACTTTCTCATCAGGGTCTTTATACATTGATCTGATGGTTTCAACGGTAGAAGTTTCGTTTAATTTTGAAAAGCCCTTTAATACTTGAACTCTGATTTGGGGAATATCATTTTGGGACAAAGAGTTAAGAACACCGATAACTTTCGCTGGTGCTTCCATATTAATAACAACGTAGGGGACAATTAATTTGTCCAACAATTCTGGATCTTGAACTTTCTCAACTTGATTGTTTATAATTTTTTCAGCAGCCTCTAAGGGAATATCTTTAATTAAACTTAATAAAGAACGACGTTCTTTAAGAGAGAGTTTATTAGAGTCTTCAATATCTGTCTCAATTATTTTTATACAAAATGAAGCATCATAAGGTAATAATTTTTTTAATGCCGTTTTTTTTAACAGGAAATCTTCCGATTCATGAATGACTCTTTTTAAAAAATCCGGATCATCTGATCTATTTGTTTTGATCATCCAAGCCAATTTTTTTACTTTTGGATTCATATCTTCAATAAGTTTTTCTAATCTCTCATCTTCAATTTCTTCCTCTAAAGTCTTTAAAGTAGTAAATCTTATTTTTGGAGAATCATTCTCCAAGAAGGATTTAATGTCGTATTCCGAAGTAAGCCAATAAACCGTTTGTATGACTTCTTCAACCACTTTCTCTTCAGGATCATCGAGTAAAGGCAATATTTTCTTATAATCATCACTCACACCATTTTCGCGGTAGTATTTTACGGCAGCTTTTCTGACCAATGGATTGGGATCCTTTAACAATTTCTCAACATTATTTGAGTGAATTTCAAGCTTCATCAGTCCACTTATTGCTTGTATTCGTACAGATGGGCTTAAAGAAGTGAGCAAATCCTCATACTGGACTGAAAATTTCGCCAATCGTTTTTGTTCAAAAGTAGAAACAAGTTCTCTTGCTGTTTTATATGACATAAAAACTCCTTTGTATTTTATTTAATAAATTCTCATTCTGTTTTTTCATTCAATGCACTGAGGAAAAAGCCGAACCCCCCTAAAAATGCCATCATTGAACTGCCTCCATAACTAACAAATGGTAGTGTCACACCAGTAGGAGGAAGCAACCCAAACACAACTCCCACGTTGATTACCACTTGCAACAATATTAAATAAGAGAACGCTACAATAAAAACTTTTGCAGCATTATTGTAAATTCCATTAATTGCGGCCATTATCAAATTTCTACACATAAAATAATAAAGAAAAAGAAAAATGGCCATGCCAACAAAGCCTAATTCTTCTCCCAATATGGCAAAAATGAAATCGGTAAACTGAACTGGAATGATATATTTGTAATTTCCCATTCCTAAACCTTCACCGAAAAAACCTCCTGATGAAATTGCTTGCAAACTCACGTCCACCTGGCCTTCAGATGCTATATCTTGACTCAATCCTAGAAATGATTGAATTCTCTCCATCTGATATGGTTTCAGTAAATCAAGTTGGAATAACATGACAACGCCAATGATACAAATGATCATGATGAAAATAAAATAAGAGAATTTCAAACCACTTATATATAATACAATCAAACCAATTAAAAATATGATCATTGAACTGCTTAAATCGGGTTCAGCGGCTACCAGCAAAGTAATCATAATGATCCAACCCAAAGGGATCAATAATTGTTCTAAAATCCCATTCTGTCTATTTTCATTATCTCTAAAAAAATAAGAGGAAAGAAATAAAACGAGAAAAATTTTTGCAAATTCAGAAGGTTGTAAATTCATAATCCCAAAATCAATCCATCTACTGCTCCCGCCCTGTGCAGGAAAAATAAAAACTGCCAACAATAAAAACACAACACCTACCATGTAAAATGGAGCCATTTTCATATGTTTTTGAAATGGTATAACGGCAATTATAAACATGAAAACTAAACCAATAATGATGTTAATCATTTGTTTGATAAGATAATAATCAAAATCCATTTCTGGATATTTATAATAGATGATATAACTGGAACTGTAAAGTACTACAATTCCAATAACCATGATAAGAGATAGAAGATAAATGATTCCTTTATAATTTACCTTTTGCAGTTCTGGTTTTTTCAATTCTTCATTTTCTTGTTGCAATTATACTCCAATACCTTTCTTATGATTGAGAAATAATCTTCTAAATGATTACTTAAAAAAAAGAGATTAGAATCCACTCTTTTACAATCGGTTGCTCCAAAACCTGAAATAGTCTGATAGAATGTTGATAAAAACATGGACAATTCTTCTTCTGTCCGATCAACACTTGGTAATGCCAATGTCGAGATGACCTTGCCCTTCTCAAGTAATTGATCAACGTGCCAATGCTTTTTATATCCACCTTGTTGAAAAGACATGTGCCTGTTGATCCTTTGCTTTAGGTTTTTCATGGCAGAACCAACATAGGTGTATAAACCATTTTGAATAGGACATTCCTTTCCAGATATTGTCACCACAATATCTTCAGGAATCTCAATAAATAATAAATAACTTCCCTTATTCATTTTCATTCTCACTATTCAGAACAATTTCACTAAAATTCCCTAAATTTAGCAAAAAATCGTCCAATGTTTTTAGAAAACCTAAACGGGTTAACTTCAAATCCTCCCTTTCTGACATAACAAAAACATTATCAAAGTAATTATCAACTGGTATTCTTAATCCTTTGATTACTTCCAAGGCTGTCTTATAATCGAATCGGCTTAAAGCTTGCCCTACTTCATCTTTTATATCATTAAACTTCTCTTCTAATTGAATTTCTTCATTATGCTCAAATAATCTGGCGTCATAATAATGGGATTTGTGATTTTTACTAATGTTATGAATTCTTTCAAATATTCGAGTAAGATTGATAAAATCCTCATGTTTTCTAATATTCATTAAACTTCTTGCGGCAAAGATACACCGAATAGGGTTCCTGGCAAGATGTAATGTGGCATTTATCACATCATAGTCAATATCATTTTCACTGAGATAAAATTCTATTCTGTTTTTCAAAAGATCAACAAAGATGTTGGACAACGTTTGTTTTTTTTCTTCAGTTAAATCAAAATTATAAAAATCCAAAGAAAGCAAAAAGAAATGATTAATATCCATATCCCATTCTCTTGAAATAATGATCTTTAAGCATTTTGTCAAAGCTCTTCGTAAACCAAAAGGATCTTTTGATCCGCTAGGTATATTGTTAATCAACAAATTTCCGGCAATTGTATCTAAGTTATCTGATAATGTAGTAATAGAACCGCTTAAAGTTTCAGGAGCTTGTTCATCGTATTGCTCTTCGATAGCTTGATAGACATCGTAAGTCTCTCCGGAGTTCTTGGCGTAAATTCTCCCCACAATCCCTTGTAGCTCAGGAAATTCGTAGACCATTTGCGTTGTTAAATCATTTTTTAACAACATACTGGTTTTATGAACATTTTCTCTTGTTTCTTCATCTAATTCAAAAAAGGAACATATTTCTTTTGAAAGTTTGTCGACTCTTATAACTTTATCAAAAAGAGAGCCCAGTTTATTTTGAAAGCCGATATCCTTTAGTTCTTCAGTTCTTTCTATAAAGGGTTTTTTTGAATCTTCGTGATAATAAAAAATAGCGTCTTCCAACCTTGCTTCAATCACCTTACGATAACCTGCTTTTACATTTTTCTGAGAATGTTCTTCATTATCTTGGAAGGAAAGAAAATAAGGAATGATATCTTGGTTTTTCAAAACGGGAAAAGTTCTTTGATGATGTTTTAAAGTTGTTATTAAAACCTCTTTTGGTAGTGTTAGAAACCTTTCATCATATTTGCCTAAAATAGCATTGGGATATTCAGTTATTGCAGTTACTTCATCAATTAACCCTTCATCAAATGGCACCTGAATATCATTACTCTTCTCAATCATTTTGATATCTTCCACTATTTTATCTTTTCGTATTTTTTGATCTGCATAAACGTTGTTTTCTAACATTTTTTCGAAATAACTCTCAGCTGATTCAATATCAACTTTAGCATCTTTGAATCTATGAGCGAGTGTTGTTTTTGTTGACTGTATTCCCATAAAGTTAAACGCTACCAATTCATTGGATAAGATAGATAAAATACTATGTATGGGTCTTACAAATTTATAATCACCATTTGCCCATCGCATGGGTTTTTTAAAATTTAGATTTTCAAGAAAATGAACAAGTTCTTTTTCAAGTATCTTCTTTGTCTTTTCACCCTTAAGTGTTCTTTTAATATAACAATACTCATTTGAGTTTTCCTCTTTAAAAATTAAATCATCCTTGGTTGCTTTATTTCCTCTTAAAAAACCTAATAAAGCTTTTGATGGATTTCCTTCAGCATCAAAGGCAATTTTCTTTGCCGGGCCCCTTTTAATTTCTTCAAGATCGTTTTGCTCCAAGGCCATATTTTGGATGTAAATACCAAAACGTCTTGCCGCATAAAAAAATCTTGACTGATCATGCTTTATCCTTAAGTTATGAAGGAATTTAGAAAAACCTTTCTCGAATTGTTCTTGCAATCCTAATATTTCTGTAGGTGGTATTTCTTCAGTCACAATTTCAAGAATAAAGTCGTTATTTGTCATTGTCACAGGTCTCCCTTCAGTCTCTTTTTTTGGTTTTTTCCCAGGGTCTTTATTCATTAATATAAGTTTTAACAAAGGATTTTTGTCTGTTTTTTTTATTCTCCCGTTAGATATGGACTGGTAAATAGAGTTGGCTTTAAATTCTCGTTCATTTTCAAAAACAACTTGGGTTTTAAAGAACCCTTTGATTGACGACAAGAAAAAAACATCACAGCGCTGATTCTGAATATGCTCTGTTTCAAGTTGTATAAATGGATCATTCCTATGAGTGATATCCTGTATGAAGAGCATTGGACTTGCATCATTTTCAGAATTTGGAATTAAAAACGATGACATTACTTCACTCTCTTCACTTTTGTTAAGTATAATCGTATTTATACCACTTTCATTAAAAAACCAATTGATAAGATCTTCTTTTAGTTGATTATTTTTTCCAAAATAATCGAATATCCCTGAATTGATTGCATTTGAAATCTTGTATCTAAATTCATTATCTTGATTGAGAGGATTGCATTCCTTTCTTTCGGAGAAAAATACAGTATGAATACCCAGAATGAATGCACCAACTACAACAAAAGAATCTGAAACGTTAAAAACTGCAAAACCATTGACATAAATAAAATCAACTACAGCCCCTTTGAAGATACGATCGATTTGGTTTCCTAATGCACCACCAATGATTGATCCAAACGCAAAAGCTAACCAGGGTGATTGTTTCACGAATTTCAAAGAAACAATAAAAACCATTCCAATAATGACAAAAACCAGTGGGATTAGAATATGAGTATACCCTTGAAACATTCCAAAAGAGATACCGGTATTGCCTATATTGGTTATCATCAGAAATTTTCCTAAAACCTCAATGGTTTCTCCAGGGGAAATTAACTCAACGATAATTTTTTTTGAAAACTGATCTAAAAAAAGAGCAAAGACCAGCCAAAACGACATTAATATCATCTTTTAATCCCTTTTTTGTTTTGAAAAATGTACCAGCTCTTGTTCAATAAAATCATCAATATCTCCATCCATGACAGCATCAGTATTGCCGGTTTCTGTGTTTGTGCGAAGGTCTTTAACCATTCTATATGGGTGAAAAACATATGAACGTATTTGATTTCCCCAAGAAACATCATTTAACTCGCCTTGAATGTTATCCGCATCTTGTTTTTGCTTTTCACATTCAAGTTGATAAATCTTAGACATTAACATTTTCATCGCTGTTTCTTTATTTTGATGCTGATTTCTCTGAGACTGACATGTGACAACTATATTAGTGGGTAAATGAGTAATCCTGACGGCAGACTCAGTTCGATTCACGTGTTGGCCCCCTGCACCGGAGGCTCTGTAAAGATCAATTCGAAGATCATCAGGATTAATCTCTACTGTTATATTATCATCAATTTCAGGAAAAATACTAACAGATGCAAAAGATGTGTGTCTTCTGCTATTTGAATCAAATGGAGAAATTCTTACCAATCGATGAATTCCCTGTTCATGTTTTAAATAGCCATAAACATATTCACCTTTAACCAATATAGTGACACCTTTTATACCTGCTTCATCTCCTGGCTGTGTTTCAATAATTTCTGTTGAAAAAGATCTTCTTTCTGCCCAACGTAAGTACATTCTCATCAACATTTGTGCCCAGTCTTGAGACTCGGTTCCACCAGCTCCTGCGTGTATTGTAATAAAGGCATTATTCATATCGAATTTATCATTTAACAGCATTGATAATTCGAAAGAACGAACTTGCTTTTTTATTTTCGTTAGTAACAATAAAAAATTCTCTTTCATTCCTTCATCTTCTTCTGCAAATTCCAGCGCAACTTCTGCATCATCAAAGATGTTGTTTATCCTTTTTATTTCATCTATTAAGGAGCGAATAACTTTGGCATCTTTTAGCACTTCCGCCGCTTTGTCTGGGTCATTCCAAAAGTCACCTTCACTCATTTCACTTTCTAATCGTTTTAATTTTTTTTGTGCAGTCTGCAAATTGAAAACCTTGGAAGTCTCCTCAAATTTTTGTTTTAACTCCACAAAGGCTTGCTTATCATCATATCCTAACATTATTTCACCTCAACGTTTAACTTTAAATCGTTTCTTCTTAGTATTGGTTTGAGAAGATTGTGACATTTTTCTTCTCTTTTTTCTGTTAAAGGTATCAATTTCATCATGTGTGTATTGTAATGAATCGATCTCTTTTTGAGCCTCCTGGGAAGCCTTTTCTGTGTTGGTTTTTGCCAATCTAAGTAACATCGAAGCCATATCATCGTATATGGAATCAATCATTTCATCAAATAATCGATGGGCTTCCTTTTTAAACTCCATTTTTGGATCTTTTTGACCAAATGCTCTTAAATTGATTCCTTCTTTTACACGCTCTATAGATTCAAGATGTTTACGCCATCTCTCATCAACAATTCTAAGAAGCAAGAACTTTTGTAACCCTGCAAAATCCTCACCAATTTCTTCTTTTTTTTCTAAATAAGCATCATACAATAGATTAAAACAGTCCTGTTCCAACTCTTCTACAGTATTGTATTTTTCTAATTTCAAATCTTCAGTGCTAACATTAAATATTCTGAAAGATTTTTTTAGACCATCAATATCCCAATCAGTGCCTTCAGTAAAACTTGTTACCCTTCGTTGAACAACATCTTCATAAATTTCTTTAAGATGATTTGAAATATCTTCCTCTTGAAGAATCCAGTCTCGATGTTCATAGATTGCTTTTCTTTGAGAATCCATAATTGTATCTAATTCCAAAAGATATTTACGCATAGCGAAATGCATACCTTCAACCTTTTTTTGCGCTTTCTCAATCAAATTAGTCAGCATGGGATGATGAATAGGTTCTCCTTCATCCAGTTTCAAAGCATCCATAATTTTTCCAATTCTTTCTCCGCCAAATACTCTCACTAAATCATCTTCTACAGACAAATAAAACTTTGACTGTCCCGGATCACCTTGTCTTCCACTTCGACCTCTCAGCTGATTATCTATACGTCTGGCTTCATGCCTCTCAGTTCCGAGAACATATAAACCACCCTTTTCTGTAACACCGGATGCCAATTTAATATCCGTTCCTCTACCGGCCATATTTGTTGCGATGGTTATGGCAGATTCTTCTCCAGCTCGTGCAATTATTTCTGCTTCTCTTTCATGGTATTTTGCGTTCAATACTTCATGTGGTAATCCCATTTTGTTTAAAGCATGACTTATTAATTCACTCTTTTCTATTGACGTTGTTCCAACTAATATAGGCTGCCCGTTATCATAACACGATTTAATCTCTTTGATAATTGCTTGATATTTTTCTCCAATAGTTCGGTAAATTTCATCATCGTTATCTTTTCTGATGACCGGTTTGTTAGTGGGTATAACCAATACATCCATATGATATATTTGCTCAAACTCTTCTTCCTCGGTTTTTGCCGTTCCAGTCATACCAGCCAGTTTATCATACATTCTAAAGAAGTTTTGAAATGTGATACTGGCATACGTTACAGACTCTTCTCGAACTTTCACATTTTCCTTTGCTTCCAAGGCTTGATGTAGCCCTCCGCTAAACCGTCTTCCTGGCATCAATCTTCCTGTAAAAGAGTCTACTATAACCAATTCAGAATCCTCAGTCACGATATAATCCACTTCGTTTTTATACAAATAATTTGCTATGAGGGCGTTATTAATATGATATAGGTTATCAATATTGGCTGGATCGTAAAGATTGTCGATTCCCAATAATTTTTCTGCTTTTGCAATCCCTTTATCCGTTAAGGTACAAGTTCTGCTTTTTTCGTCTAATTCAAAATCTTCATCTTTATTAAATTTTTTAATCATTTTCGAAAATTTAGAATAAATAACTTCAGATCCTTGACTGGGTCCTGAGATAATCAAGGGAGTTCTCGCCTCATCAATCAGTATACTATCAACTTCATCAATAATTGCATAAAAATGCGTAGGTTGTGATTTAGCATCCACGCTATAGACAAGGTTATCTCTCAAATAATCAAAACCAAATTCATTATTAGTTCCATAAACAATATCTAATTTGTAGACATCTTTTCTGTCTATCTCAATTAATTTTGTTTTAAAAGACTCAAATGCTTTTGAATTCAATTCTTCGGATTTGGGGACTTCTGCATCAAGATTTTTTGGCCAAATGGAATCATCAACTTTTAAAGCCTCTAAAGCCTTCTCCTCATCTTCCCAGACGACTTGATAAGTAACACTTTGGTTGTTTATGACGCCAATAGTTAATCCCATTGAAAGATATATCGGAGCCATCCACAAGGCATCCCTTCTAGCCAGATAATCATTAACTGTGACCATATGCACACCTTTATCGTATAATGCGTTTAAAGTAACGGGCATTGTTGCCACCAGGGTTTTTCCCTCCCCGGTTTTCATTTCAGCAACTTCACCGTTATCTAAAGCAATAGCACCTATGATTTGCACATCAAATGGTCTCAAGCCAATAGTTCTTTTTGCCATTTCCCTGACAATCGCATAAATTTCAGTTCTTGCTTCATCATGAGAGATTTGGGAATCATTTAAAGCTGATTTTAAGGTTTCAACCCTATTTTGTAGTGCTTGTGTTTTTTCATTTGCAAATCTTTGTTCATACTCTGAAACGTATTTGGTTATCTGGGCATATTTTTTTATTATTCTCTCGTTTTTATCGAAGAGTTTAGCAAAAAAATTCATGTTTAAAAACAACTCCTTCTTAAAAGATTCTTATTACTTGCTTACTTATTTTATCATCAAATGAGGAAAAGAAATAATAAGGAAATCCCAATTCTTTGATAAATTCATACCCCACTTCATAAACTTCTCTTTTTCCTATTTTTTCCTGCAAATTTAATAGAGTAGGACTCATCCTAAAGTCTTCAGCTAGTTCAATAGCTTTGTCAGGTTTAAAATTAGAGATCATAAAATAGTCATTCATGACACTTAAATAATAACTGTTGGCAAATGGCTTAATTGTTTCTGTTTGGCTTAATCCCCATTTTG
>CAZVPY010000011.1:0-20986 GCA_964629135.1 uncultured Thermotogaceae bacterium
CCCAAACAATTTCCTTTAATGCCGTTTCCAGTTGACCCATTTCATCTTTCTTTTTTGTCTCTTCAAATTCCACGGTAAAATCCAAGTTTTTAATCTTCTCAGTTTTCTTTAAAATATGCGTAATGGGTTTCTTAATGCTGAAATAAATAAAAAAGGCAATAACAATACTGATTAAAACGGATACGATTAAAACGATTAAAATGTATGAATTCATTGAATTGATAAGTGAGACACTTTCTTCGCTTTTGTTTTCAACTTCATTGATATTCTCGTTGAATTTGTTGGAGCTTTCATTTATCTGTATCTCTATCTGCTGGTTCAATTGTTCCAAAATTGTTGATAACTCGTTTTTTATCATTTCAAGCGAACTTATCCGAGCTTCTTCTGCAGTTTCACTATGATATCCCACCATATTTTCTTTACCTTGTAAGTTGACTTCCATTCTCTTGATTTTTAATAATGTTTCTTGGAGTTTAATAAGTTTTTTTTCGTATAACTCAACGGATAAGGGAACAAAAATCGAAGTTACAGCATCATAAGTTGTATAACCAAATTGCGTTTTTAATGTCATATAGTCTAAGATATCTTGTTTAGCTTGCTTCAAGTCCGAGTTAAAATCAGAATAATTACCATCATGAGCCATCAATTCTCTTGCACATAGAATTAACATGGGAAATCCAGTAATCGGAGGCCCTCCCAACACTTCATTGTCCCATAACACCTCTATCTCCATAAGGGTTAGTTCATCTAATCCTGCTTCTAATAGTGTTTTTCTAATCTCTTTTTCCTTAGTTTCATCTGGCTGTCTCAGAGAACGATATTCTTCTTTCATCTGTTGCAATTTCTGAATGAACATAACAACGTTCATGTCATCTTTTGACAGTAATGCTTCTTCTGTTATGTAAAAATCTTCCAACTGCACCCTAATATCATCTGCTGCTGCACTATCAGATGCTAGTTCAGAAAGCGCCGCCAGTTCAGAGCCCTTCTGTGTGAAGATTTGCTCCACACTTTCGTTTAGTTGAATCAATTCAGCTTCGAAAAGTAAGTAAAAGCCATTTTCTTTTGCAAGTTCTTGTATTCTAACAAACATCTTCTGATATTCTTCAAACATTTGCTCCTGTTCTTCTATGTTCGTAACATATCCCAATCGAAGTACATATTGCATCATATCTTTTAAATCTGACTCAAATACATCTATGTTTTTAAACTTTGCATATTGAGTCCTTGCATCTTTTGCTTGAACGACAATCGTTTCACCTTCAGTTTTTATGCTTTGGCTTGAAAGATAAGAAATCATCATAACAACCAATAACAACACAATAATCATACCAAAACCCAATAACAATTTCTTACCTATAGACATCTTTATTCACCCCTAATCACAATTTTAGTTTACTTAAGTTCATTATACCAAATCGGGCAATGAACATACAATTTCACAATGAAAGAAAAACATTTTTTTTACAATTTGACATATCTTTGGGAATAAGCTATAATCTTATGAGGTAAACTGCGATTGCTTATCTAAGTTGGTACTAGTACAAACAAATCTTATTTTTTTATTCTTTTGAATGATTATATGCAAGAAGGATACCAAACTCTTCAGGAGGTGGTGGTGTGATTGGTGTGGAGAAAAATGAAATGAATAAGTCAAAACAACAATTATCGCTGGAAAGAGCAGCTGAATTAAAAACTAAAATAGCTGATTTTTTAGAAGCAAAAAAAAATATAAAAAAAGGCATGGATTTAACAGCGCAAAATAAAAAAAACAGAGAGAGAATCATGGATGCATTAAATTGCACCAAGGAACAATGGAACGATTATCATTGGCAATTGGCCAATCGAATAGACGATGTTTCTCTTCTTTCCCAAATTGTACACTTATCTGAAAAACATAAAAGAGATATTGAAAAAGTTGGGGAGAGATACCGTTGGGCCATTTCCCCTTATTATGCCAGTCTCATGGATGAAAAGGATCCCTATTGTCCGATTAGATTACAAGCAATCCCCACGATGTTCGAAAATGTTGATAAAGAAGGAAAATTAGACCCCATGAACGAACAATTAACAAATCCTGCAGGGATTGTTACGAGACGTTATCCGGATCGTTTAATTATTAATGTGACCAATGAATGTGCCATGTTTTGTCGGCATTGTCAAAGAAGGCGAAATATCGGAGAAGAAGACCTTCCCCAGCCTATATCCGTAATTGAAAATTCTATTAACTATATTGCAGAAAACGAGGAAATACGTGATGTTTTAATCACCGGTGGAGATCCTTTGACCATGACGGATGCATTTCTTGAAAATATCCTGTCAAAACTAAGAAAAATTGAACATGTGGAAATAATCCGAATTGGTTCTAGAACGCCTGTTACAATGCCACAACGTATAACGGATGAGTTGATTACCATGTTGAAAAAATATCATCCACTTTTTATCAACATCCATGTCAATCATCCTAAAGAGATTACTGTTGAAGCAAAAGAGGCATGTGAGAAGCTAGCTAATGCCGGCATACCATTGGGAAATCAAGCCGTCCTGTTAAACGGAATTAACAACGATAAGCACGTAATGAAGCTGCTAAATCAGGAACTGTTAAAAGTAAGAGTAAGACCTTATTATATTTTCCACGCAAAACATGTAAAGGGCACAACACATTTCAACACATCTGTGGATGATGGATTGGAAATCATGGAATACTTGCGAGGCTATACATCAGGCTTAGCAATTCCCACTTATATTATTAATGCCCCGGGCGGTTATGGTAAAACACCCATTCTTCCAGAATACCTCATCTCAAGGGGGAAAGAATACATTACTATTCGTACTTGGGAAGGTCGTGTCATTAATTACACCAATCATCCCACTAAAGACTTTAAGATAGAATAGCTTTATTCACTTCTTATATCATCAATAACAGCAGCTGTATACTCTTCATCATCAATGAACCCTTTTAATATAATTTTTAAGGGTTCGCGCAGTACTGTATCAGAAAGATCTATTTGCAAATTGGAATCTTCAGGATTTAATCGTTTGATATTGTAATTGTCTGTGATAATTAGTTCTTTTTCAGAATAAAGAGATAATTGGTCCCAAGAAACTGTCAAAACATTGTCTTTGCTTAGCTTACATGTTGTAAAAAAAGTGGTTTCCGGAACCGCTGTGGAAATCCATTTTGACATTTGTGCCTTTTGTTGGTATGTATCTTCAAGAATTACTTCAATTAAATGGACTTCATCCATCTTAAAATCAACATCAATAACATATTCATTTCTAAATTCCGGGATCATCCTTTTTTCAGAATTATCGATGATTAAATCCCCTTCTAACTTTAAGGGACTTTCAGAAAACACTTTTATAGACGGTGTGAACTTCATTTGATCATCGTACATATAAGTATGTAATTTAGGAGAAGGGGGGTTGGGAATTTTGAAAGTCAAGGTTTTCCCCTTAACATCAGGGCTAAAAAAAGGTGTTATGTGTATAGTTGTTTCATCATTTTGATATGTAAAATCATCCGTTGCCGTTGCACTAAAAGCGTCAGAAAATATTTCAAAATGATTGAACCGATTATACAAAAATTCCTCTTCACGTACAACATCTAAATGTAGTGTCACCGTTGATTCATTCAGTTGAACGGCTGTCACGGTTGCCTGAGGAATTTCTGGAATCTTAATCAACTCGTTAGCTTCAGATAGTTTTAGCTCAGATTTCCAAATTCTGTCTTCATAATAATATATTTCAAAGGGGATTTTGTTTTCAGTTAAATCTATAACGGGAAAACTAATTTTCGGATCATAGGGGTCAACAGGAATACGCTTCTCTTGAACATTAATACTCATCTCGTAAATATTGAAACCATCCGGAATATCGAGACGAACACTTTCAAGTCTTACGGGAATCTCATAATCAAATGATAGCAGCTTCCCGCCGTTACGAGTGAGGGGAATGATTTCCAATTCTATTATATCCTGCCCCTCAATTAATTCCTTTAATACATCTACTTCTACGTAATTTACACTAAGTGTCCTTTCATTATCGTTCACTCGAATCAAATATTCTGTTGGCCTATACCCGCCAAGAAATTTTCCATTCCATTTGACCGTTAAATAAGGATCAACAATTTTATAATCAAGGGATGTAATACTTGCCAATTCACTAATATCAAGCGTTACAGTTTCTTTAAAGCGGCTGATTGAGAATTGGGATTTAAAATTATGAAATTCTTTGACAATCATTCGGTCATCTAATGACAGTTCAAAAAAATAATCACCAAAAGGCAGGCTTGAAAATTCTACACTTTCACTTTGAGGATATACCACCATTTCGTTGTCAAAAGTATTTGAATAAATTCTCATCTCAAATCCTACTTCGTTGGATATTCCATCGGGATAAAGAACATCAACATTCAAGGACATACGGCTTGTGACAAAAAATTCCCAGGAAACAAACGCAAGTCCTAAAAAAACAAAAAGAAAAACGAAAATCCATTTATTCCATTTCATATTTCCACCAACCATCTTCAAAGTTGTCTTTTTTAATCATTTCATATGCCGTATTCCTATCTTGCCTAATCTGTTGAGCCAGTTCATCCATACTGCCAAATGTTTGTTCAGCTCGAATAAAATCAAGAATATAACAAACAATACGTGTTTCATATAAATGGTAATGACCTTTTAAATAGTGAATCTCATAATGAATCAAATCATCTTGGCTAACTGTAGGCCTTTTACCAATATTTAGTAAGCCATAACCCAATTTTGGTGTATAAGCTAAATAGACCCCATAATATGGGATCAGCATATCTTTGCCCTCACGTTTAAGATTTGCTGTTGGAAAACCTATTTTTTTACCGATCCCCTGATCTTGATATACCTTACCCTCAATTGAATAGGGACGTTTTAAAATTTCATTAGCCCTTTTCATATCACCATTTTTAAGATAATATCTGATCAAAGAACTGCTAACTCTATGACCATTACAATTAACAGCCGGTACGACATTAGTACGAAAATCAAAGCGATGTCCTAAATCAGATAAAAGTTCAGCATCACCAATCCGATTTTTTCCAAAATGAAAATTGAAGCCAACAGTTAAGTCTGAAGGCGCAAACTGTTCTTTAATATAACTCACAAATTCAAGGGGGGTTTTTGAATAAAAAACTTCAAAATCTAAAAACACCACAGAGTCTATTCCTAAGGATTTAATGATTTGTTCGCGTTTAGACGGGGAGTAAATCAAGCCCGAAAAACTCTCCTTGTTCAGATAATAAGCCGAAGGATAAGCAAATGTGAGTAATATAGTCCTTCCTGCTTTGTTCTTCACCTCTTTTGTCTTTTCAATAAGTCTTCTATGGCCAATGTGCACACCATCGAATATCCCTAAAGTCAAAGAATTATTTTTACTCATCATTTGACCTCTCTCCAAGAACCTTTTTTGCCTTAACCACTATTTCGTTTTTATCTTGTTTTCTCAGAGTTTGAAGAAAAGACGAATTCCTCTCGCTGCACCCCACTGCAATCAGTTGTCGGTTTTCACTCAAAATTCGTAATAAATCATTCTTTTTGAATTCCCCATAATCCGAAATCCATTCCTGTCGAATTGCATTACCATTCAAAACGTTTTTTATATAAGAAGTTTTAATCGTGACAAACGAGAATTCTGAGATGGCATCATCAATTGTTTTCAAGTATGGAAAAAAATCTTCAAGTTTTAATTGATCAAAATTTTCCATTTTGATACATTCAGAAGCGGAAAAACATCCATTCACCGTACGTATTAATTCTACAGCAGTTGCATTGGTTGATAACTTCAAACCAATATCAAATGCTAAAGAACGCATATAAGTCCCCGGTGAGACCTCTGCTTTAAGTGTAATATCTCTTCCGTTAATTTTTAAAATATCAATTGAATAAATTTGAATATCACGAGGAGGCATTTTTATGATTTTACCTTCTCGGGCGTATTCGTACAATTTCTTGCCTTTATACTTCTTTGCAGAATAAATGGGAGGGCTTTGCTTTTGAAAACCCTGCATCCCATTCACAGTTTCTTTGATCTTATCTTCTGAAATACTGACATTATCATCAGAGATAATTTGCCCCTGAATATCGTAAGTATCCGTTAAAAGTCCCAGTCTGAATGTCATGATGTATTCTTTCTTATCATCTTTCAAGTATTCGAGAATTCTTGTGCCTTTACCAATCCCCATTACCAAAACCCCTTCGGCAAAAGGATCAAGTGTTCCCGAGTGACCGATCTTTTTAGTGTTCATTTTTTTTCTCAGCATATTAACCATATCATGGGAAGTCGGTCCTATTGGTTTATACAATGGAAGTATTCCATTAATTGAAGCCAATCTTAATCCTCCGTATCATTCTGATCATCATGATCAATATTCAGATTATCAATAATTTTTTGCATTTTAACGCTTTGCTTGATACCTTGATCGTGAATCAATTTGATTTCCGGTGTGTAATACAAACGCACTTGTCTGCCTAAAAAACCACGGAAATAACCGGTTTTTTTCTGCAATATTTCAAATATTTCCTGTGCATGCTCCTCCCCATTTTCAGGATCAAAGACACTGACAAAAACCTTTGCGTGTCGCTTATCTCTTGACAATTCAACTCTTGTAAAAGATATGAGCTCTTTTGGAATCGGTGGTTCTTTCCAATTCGCGATAGCATCTGCCATAACTCTTAAAATTTCAGCCTCTATTCTTTCTTTTCTAAATACTTTTGGCATAAAATCACGTTCCTTTCAAACTACCTTCATTAAAACAAATCATTTGTTCAATCATTTGATTATATCATGTTGTCATATCAGCATCTTCATTACTGTTTGTAAAAAAAGGCAAAAAAAAGATGCTTGTTAAGCATCTTTTTTTATCACTCAACCTTTTATCTCTACTGTTGTCCCTCTTCTCGTTTCTTCTCAGCTTGAATCCTCTTGGTGTTTTTAAGAACAACAATATACAAGATCAAGTCAACAATGACGCCAACACCCGCTATATAGAAACCTGCGGTTCCATTGGGAAAAATGAGTTGATATAAAAAGCCTATCGCTATAACAAAATCACCAAGCAAAACGATCTTTTGACCACCTGACTTGACGAATTTTACAATACCACTAATAAAAAACCAAAGAAATGGTATCAAATAGAGCCAACTTGGCACGTATTTTCACTTCCCTTCTATAGTTTTTTTATAGGCGATTAAACGTGAATCGCCCATCCTTGTGACATTCGTGAAGCCTCCATTAACCCTTCAGAAAGAGTTGGATGAGCATGGATCAATTTCGCGATTTTTTCAGTTGAAATTCCCAAAACTTTTGCCAATAAGAGTTCGTGAATTAATTCTGTTGCTTGTGCCCCAATAATACTGACCCCAAGTATTTCCCCACTATCTTCATCTGTTAATAATTTGATGAATCCTTCGGACTGCTCAACAGCCGTTGCCTTTCCGATAGCTTTGTATGGAAATTTAGATATTTTCACTTTTTTATCTTTTAAATCTTTCTCTTTTAAACCAAAACTGCCTATTTCAGGTTCACAGTAAACAGCACCCGGAATAAATTTTGGATCAAGCTTTTTCTCTGTCTTTTCACCGGCAATATGCTCAACTACAATTTCAGCTTCCTTTGATGCAACATGAGCCAACAAAGGTGATGAAGTTACGTCTCCAACCGCATAAACATCTTTTACACTGGTTTCATAATAATCTCCCGTTTTTATGAAATTACCTCTTTCCAATTCTACCCCTATCTTTTCAAGACCTATTCCTTTGACGTTCGTATCTCTACCAACCGCTAGAAGAATTTTATCAACTTCAACCTTTTGTTCATTATCATCCTTGTCTTTTAAGGTTACTGTGAGTCCATTTTCGTCCCTTTCAAAACCGGTAGCTTTTGTGGAGGTGTAAACATTGATTTTCTTCTTTTTAAAGGCCTTTTCCAATTCTTTACTAACATCTTCATCCTCAGTGGGAATAATATTATCCAGCATTTCAACAAGATGTATCTCAACACCGAATGAATTAAAAATATGAGAAAATTCCACGCCGATTGCCCCACTACCAAGAATCAACATCTTTTTGGGGAGCTCTTCAAGCATTAGAGCTCCTGTAGAACTCAATACTGTTTCTTCGTCTATCTCAAATCCCGGTATTTGTTTCGGCCTTGAACCAGTGGCAATAATGATATGCTCACCTTGTATCTCTTCATCATTCACTAAAAGTGTCTTTTTATCTTTAAAAACCGCTTCTCCTTCTATATAATCCACCTTATTCTTTTTTAATAGAAATTGAACACCTTTGGATAATTTCTTGGCAGCCAGTCTTGATTTTTTGAATACCTGTTTATAATCAAAATCTGATGAGTCAACCTTTATCCCCATCTTCTCCAAATCAGGAATCGCGTTAAATTGTTCTGCTTGATGGATAAGAGCCTTTGATGGTATACAACCAACGTTTAAACATACGCCTCCCGGTTTATCCTTTTCAATAACGGCTGTTTTTATTCCCAGTTGTGCTGCCCTGATAGCTCCAACATAACCACCCGGTCCTGCACCAATAATAATCAATTCATAAGATTTCATAATATTCCTCCTCCATTTAATTTTCTTAACACTCTTAAAATTGACGCATTTATGAGTTACTTTCTTTAAAATGCGCAGTTCAAAGGATTTTCTTTTCAAGCTGATACTGTAACTTGGAATACATGGGAATCCCATACATATATTGATTGGGAGTTTCACCAATAATCAAAGGTCTGGCATAGTTCCTGAATTTTTCAGTAACGTTAAAACCTGTTTCATCGATATAATCTTTGGGCATTATTTTTGTTTCTCCCGCCACTTTTGCGAGGTCTACCATCTCAAAATGTCTAATATATGGCTGATCCATATCTCTGATAATACTGACCATCTTCCCCGTCATGGCTTCTTTGGTCATCCACAGAACAGCTCTTGCACCAACTTCTATAGCATCCTGCCAATCCGTTAAACTGGCAATATGCCTTGATGACCTTTGAAGATAATCTGGTAAAGCTGTATGTATCTTCAGGTTCAACTCCTCTTTAATCATCTGTTCCAGAACATTGCTGATCTTACCCAACTGCACATTGCCAAAGGAATCCGTGTATCCTGCATCGGAAATAAAATTGTTTTTTTCATCTTTTAAGGCCTCTGAAGCAACAATTGAGCAGAAACCTCGTTTTATGATTTCCTCCTCAACTCTATTAAGAAAACTCTCTTTGGAAAAGGCGACTTCAGGCATGAGAATAATGGCAGCCGCAGCTACTTCTACTTCATGAGCAAGAGCCGACGAGGCCGCGAGCCAACCGGCATGTCTTCCCATAGATTCCATCAAGAAAACCTTTGTAGAAGAAGTACTCATGGACTTCAAATCCCTTGTTGCTTCCAATATTGCTGTTGCCGTGAACTTTGCTGCTGAACCGTAACCCGGACAATGATCGGTGTACATCAAATCATTATCTACCGTTTTTGGAATACCGAATACTTTCAAATCGTATCCAATACGTTTTGCATATTCTGAAACAGCAAAGGCTGTTTCCATGGAATCGTTTCCACCATTGTATAAAAAATAACCAATATGATGTGCTTTAAAGACTGAAAAAACACGTTCAAGCTGTTCTTCTGTTTTAATTTTTACCCGGCAAGACCCAAAAACTCCTCCCGGTGTGTATGCCATTTTTTCAATCTCTTCCTTTTTTTCTTCGTTCAACACAAAGAGTTCTTCGTCCAAAATCCCTTGTATGCCATTTTTTGCAGCATATACTTTATACACGGAATTAGAGTTAAGTGCCGCAGAGATTACACCATATGCCGAACCATTAATTACAGGTGTAACCCCCCCAGATTGAGCATAAACAAGATTTTTTGCCATTTTATCACTTCCATTCTAAATTTTATTTGGATTTGAAACTTTAAAAGAAACCTGAATTCAACACAAACAATATTCAATCTGTCAAATCATTTTTTCCAATAATTTTGTTTCTTCTAAAAGTTTTAGGTAAAGCGGTTGAATGGATTCCACAGAAGCGTTTTCGTCAGCTGTAATTTCAAGCAGCTCCGCTTGTTGTTGTAATAATTCAAATCTTAAATTTGAAGCCATTCCTTTTATCTTATGGGCTGATTTTTTTACTCCTGACATATTTTTTTCGTTAAAGGATTTTATTAGCTTTTCCCTTTCTTCTATTAATGAATTTTTCCCGATATTTAAAATATGATGGAACATATCAGAGTCATTTTTAAAGACAGCTTTCAATACCTGAGAATTGAAGTGCATCAAATGCCTTTCATCCTGTGTCGTCGCTTCTTCTTTGTCTTCTTTTGATGCTTCAAGGTCGTTAAAATGAGCTGCCTTTTGATGTAACTTGTCCAAATAATGGCTTAAAATGCCTTTGATATTTTCATAAACAACCGGTTTAGTCAGGTATTCATCCATACCGGCTTGCAAGCATTTTTCCCGTTCTCCTTTAACCGCAGCAGCTGTCAATGCAATGATATAGGGTTTTAAGGTTTTTGATTGCTGCTTTCTGATCTCCTGTGCAACTTCATACCCATTTTTAAAAGGCATTTGAATATCCAAAAAAACGATTTCAGGTGATTCACTTGTATACTTTTCCACAGCTGTCTTTCCATTTTCCGCTTTGATAATGTGAATGAATTCTTCCAAATTACCTTTGGAAATCTCCGTTTGAAAGACATCCTTAATGATTATTTCCGTCAGTTCCATATTCACTTCGTTATCTTCTGCTATTAATATTCTGACCGGTTTGGTTTGAAATGCCTCTATTTGAACGTTATGCAGATAATCATCTTGTTTAGAATGCTCAGCCCTCTCTGTTTCAGGGTATTCAGTTATGCCTTTATCTTTTACCTCAGCGGTTTTTAAATCTAGTTCAAATGAAAAAACACTCCCCTCTTGTAATTCACTTTCAAGATGCAGTTGACTTCCCATAAGATTAAGCAGATTATTGGTTATAGCAAGTCCCAGGCCTGTTCCACCGTACTTTTTTGTAGTTGAATAATCCGCTTGCGAAAAAGACTGAAACACTCTTTTTTGGTTTTTCCTCGATATCCCTATACCCGTATCTTTCACCGAGAAATTCAGATGCACACGAGATTCTTCCTCAACACATTGCAGACAGCTGACGGAAACACTTATTTCACCGCTTTCAGTAAATTTCGCGGCATTACTTAGCAAATTGGTTAAAATCTGCCTTAAACGTATGGGATCGGTTAAAACAAAAGGGGGGATTTTTTTGTCAATCTTTTTTTTCAATTCGATATTCTTTTCACGGACTTTAAATTTGATTACATCCAACGAATTGGATATGAGTTCGTTTAAATCCGTCTTTTCAAAATTGAGTTCCAGTTTTCCCGCTTCAATTTTTGAGAAATCAAGGATGTCGTTGATGATATCCAATAAGGCTGTTGCTGAATTGTGTACGTGATCCATATAACGCCTTTGAGATTTAGTCAAATTTGTTTTCTGAAGGAGCTCTGTGAATCCCACAATTCCATTTAGTGGTGTTCGGATTTCATGACTCATATTGGCAAGGAAATCACTTTTAGCCCTGTTGGCTTCCTCTGCCTGTTCTTTTGCTATTTTCAAGGATTCATCAACTCTTTTTTGCTTCTCAAGCGTTGTTCTTAGTTTTTCCTCCACTTCTTTTCTTTTGGTAATATCAATCACTGCACCTGAAAGCTTGAGAGGTGATCCGTCCTCATTACGCTCAATGACTTTACCCCTGTCGTGGAACCAAACATAATCGTTTTCTTTGGTCTTCAAACGATAATCAATTCTGTATTCTGGAATATTCCCTTTCAGATGATCACTCATCACCTGCATGGTTTTATCGTAATCCTCGGGATGAATCAATTCGGTTATCTTATAAACATTATTGGGAAATTCTTCATAAGTATACCCGGCCATTTCCGCCTTTCGTTTATCGTATTCGACCCTGCCGCTTGGATAGTCCCAAATCCACCAAGCCACATTCCCGGCTTTCATGGATAATTCAAGCCTTTCTTTCGTTCTTAACAGTTCCCGTTCAGCTAATTTTCTGGTGGTAATATCTCTGGATACTTCGATAATGGAAGTGATACTACCGTAACTGTCTTTAACCGGAATGGCCAAATTTTCCCAATACTTTTCTTCATTCTGAAATTCATTGTGATGTGTCACACTTTGTTGTGTTTCACCTTTTTCCAAGGCATTAACGATAGCACATCCTTCACAGGGATTTTCTAATCCGATATAAGCTTGATAACATTTTTGTCCTATTGCAAGGGGTTCCAATTCTAATGCGACTTTGTTCGCCCAAATAATATTGAAATTTTGATCTAACTCGAAGATAATGTCCGGAAAGCTTTCAAGAATCTTTCTGAAACGTTTTTCATGGGATTCGCTTTTCTTAATTGTAATATTTTCTTCCAGATGAAGAGCAGCAATATATTGCCCGTTTTCTTCAAGGGGAATGATAGTACTTGAAACGTTTATCATTACACCGTTTTTATTAATGCGAGTTGTCTCAAAAGCTTTGATTCCTTCTCCACGCTTGATTCTTTCATCAATAAAAGGCATCTCAACCGGATAATTTTCTGGCTTGATGATTGAAATACTCTTACCTATTACTTCATCAGTCAGATATCCATAAAGTCTTTCGGCGCCTTTATTCCAATAGACAATAATCCCCTTAAAATCTCTACAAAAAACCGCTTTATCCGATTCATTCATCATATGTAATAAAGTACGATCGTTAATCATTCTCTTTCGAATCATTTCTGATAAGGGCATAAATCACCTCAAAGTATTCCTTCTAATTGACCCTAACCACAAGTCTTTGTCAATTTATAAAGGGCTGCTAAAGTTCGAAAACTTAATCTGTTCAGCTTGAAATACTCATTCGCTCTATTATATCAGACTTTATTGCTATTGATGAAACAGCAAAAAAACCCCCGGGGAGGGGGTTGGGAAGTTATTGGGGTTATTGTCTTTTGTCTTTCAAAAACATTATATACCAATTCGTACATTTTGTCAAGTTATTCTTTTATTTTTTCTTTTATCGCTTATAAACCATACATTTTGTATTAATTTGTTTTTGTGTTATAATTATTTCACAATGAATATTAAAAAGGAGAAAACATAAAGGTGTCTATACAAAACCTTTTAAAGGAATTAAGAGAAAAAAGAGGCATTAAACAAAATGAGTTGGCAAAGATGTTGGGATTGAACATGTCAACAATCTCCGCTTATGAAAGGGGTATTCGAAAGCCTTCAAAAAAAGTTCTGATTAAGTTATCAAATTTATTCGAAATTTCCCTTGAATACCTTTTAAGGGTTAGTGAAGAATTGGAACCGTTAAAGACAACAGACCATGAAGATGAAGAGATCTTTCAGATTCGCAATTATCTGAAACAGAAGGGAATAGAGGCCGGAAATGCCTTTGAGTACTTACAAGAACAAATTCCATTACTCGGTCTGACAGGTGCCGGGGCAAATATCCTGGCACAGGAAAACGCCGAGGAGTATATATACGGAGCTGATGCAGATTTTGCAGTCAGTGTACACGGAGACAGTATGGAGCCATTGATTAGAAATGGCTCCATTGCTTTAATTAAACGGATTCGTATAGAACAATTCAGGAATCTGGATATCGCTCTTGTCATTGTCAACAACGATCAAGCATTGTTAAAAAGACTGTACCTTAGTCAAAACGGTGTTTGGCTTTTAAGTGAAAACAGTGACTATGATCCCATCTTTTTTCAACCAAAAGAGTGGGAAAGTGAATGCCTTTTTCTGGGTAAAGCTGTTGAAATCCGTTTTAATTTATAATTCAATCTATCTTGGGTATTCGAACCGGGCAACACCCTTGAGCCTTTATCTCTCCCCTTAGAACTTTGATTAATGCTTTCTGATTGGGTAAGCTGTACCCAAATGAAAAGATCGAATTATTAATTCCTGCAATTCCACCATCATAGGGGTTTCTGAGTGCAATTAGAAGTATACGCTTATATCGATCTCTCAATTGTTGAACCAACTTCTTCTGGCCGGGGAATAAGTAAGCATTTTCCGTCATAATGATACATGTTTCACCTGCCTTGTCTTTGGTCAGTTCAACAACTGCTTCTTCTGTTATTTTGGCATCAAATTGGATGTGTTCCGCTTCTGGAAATCGATCATATAAAAAGGCTGATACATAAGTACCGGATCTTTTATCCTCAACCAATGATTGCCTTAAAGGTTTTACTGAACATATGAGATCACCGTTGCCAATAGGAGGTAATGGAATTAATTGATCTTCATTTTTATAAACTGTGATCGTTTGATCCGCTATTTGTTGCATTTGTTTGATGTTCTCAGTAGAACCCACATGAAGGGGATTAATTTCAGAAACAGGAACTGAAAATCGATTAATAAAGTGGTCAACTTTTTCAAATGATCTGTTTACAGCTTCCATAACAGCCGGATCATTATTGGCCTTTTCAACCAGGTAATTGTGCGCCCTAATCATTTTTTCACCATCATGACAAATATCAATCACATCCATCCCCGCCATAAGGGCATGATAAGACGCTTCTTCAACATTGTAGAAATTAGCAACCCCCCCCATCGTCAAATCATCGCTTACTAAAACCCCCTTAAATCCAAGTTTTTTGATTAAAATGTCTTGCATCATTTCAGAAGATACAACAGAAGGTTTTCTTTGTTTCATAATCTGAGGTAAGTATAAATGCGATATCATCACCGACTCTATTCCTTTATCAATCAATTGCTTAAAAGGAATTAGCTCATGAGTTATTAATTCATCTAACGATTTTTTTAAAACCGGCATATCCAAATGAGGATCAACTTCTATACTCCCACTTCCTGGAAAATGCTTGGCAGAAGCAGCGCATCCTGTATCTTTAAGTCCGTTATAAAACGCTTTTGAAAACTCACACACTTGTTTGCACGTGTCTCCAAATGCCCTAACACCCATGCTTCTGTTCAGGTAATTATCGTTAATATCAACTACAGGTGCAAGATTCCAAGTTATTCCCATGGCGCGCATTTCTTGTCCTAATATTTTTCCAGCCATAAAGGCATTTTGTGGATTATTCGTTGCGCCTATCGCCATTGCTCCAGGAGATATGGTGAAACCCTCTTCAAGACGAGTAACAATACCCCCCTCTTGATCGATTGCAAATACAATGGGACGATTAACGTATTCCTTAATGTCACACACTAAACACTTCAGTTGTTCTTTAGATTGTATATTTCTTTGAAAAAGAATAATAAATCCTGGTTGGAGCTTATCAAGTAACACCTTTGTTTCTTTAGTTAGTTCAGTGCCCTTAATTCCTATTAAAAATAGACGACCGATTTTTTCACTTATAGTCATTAAATTTATTTCCTCCAATCGTTCAGATTTGTAATAACATACTGTCTTTTCCGAATTATAGCAAATTTTGAAATATTCTAACAACTTTTTTATGCTTTAAGTATTTTTTCTTAGAAGATTGAAACAGCAGAATGCCAACTCAAAGGGGGAATAGCTTACATACCAAAGGAATACTGGTTTCATTGATATGCTATGATGTTGACTGAAAAAAAAGAAATAATTGAAAAGATTGTCTAAAGTTTTTTAGCCTGACATGCCCATTGATGAATCTTTGAACCCTCTCCCAAAACATTGATTAAATCTCCCCTGGAAGTCGTGAATCCAAATGTAGACGCATCTTCAATTTCATAGTCATTAAGAGAGGTTTTGATAGCTTCCAACATGAAATATTTTCTATATTTCCTAAAGTCGGGCTTAAACTGTGAGGAACTGGGTTTCAGATAAATGTAGGTCCCAAACAGCGTACCTGCTTCTTTCAAATATGGTTTAATATGATCAAATAAAAACTCTCCTTGATGAAAAACCTGATTGGTGGTGCCAAAGATATCCAAAACGATATCCACACTTCCCCATTTTAAAGGTATTTCGTTGTAATCAGAGGCGATAAATATTGAATTTTGTCCAATGCCGTTTTTTTCCATCAGGGATTTTGTTCTTTTTAATTGTTCCAAACTGTTATCCGTGGCAATAAAATAATTTGATTTTGCAATTTCTTTTATCACATTCGTCATGACCATGCCATTCCCTGTTCCAATTTCCATGATCATTTGATTGTTTAGCGATTCCAAATCAAGTCGCTTGATCACCCATTGAAAAGATTTATGGGTAAAACTGATAAATAACGTATCCGTCTGTTCCAAATACTCTTCAGGAGAATATTTATTCACTTCCATAACCTTTTTATAAGATTCGCCAATATTATGATCTATGATAATCCCATCCTGAATCATGGCCAGATAACCGCAATCACAATGAAGTTCGCCGTTGTATATGGAATTTCCATCCACAATAGCATTGTAGAGCTTCAGATTCTTCTGACATTTTGGACAGTAAAGCAGATTGAAGAATTGCAGAGGAATACCGATTTTTGTTTTTAAAGTCTTCTTGACCGTTTCAATTTCAGTTATTTTTTCATCAACTGCTTTAATTGCTTTTTCAATCTCCTTCTTTTCTTCACTCAAATCTTCTTTTTTTTCGTTGAAAAACTGGGCATAATATTCCAAATTCGTTTTATCAATAAGGTTGGTTAATCGCTTGAAAGATAAGATCTTTTTGATTTCAGTAATCTTAAATCGCATCTGTTTGAGTTCCTTGATCAAAGTCATATCTTCCACACATTTATCATCAAAACGGTATTGGCTATGCAATTTTTCCGGTAAAATCATCCCATTGTCAATATAATATCGAATGGTATCAATTCTTGCGTCAAATTTCCTTGCAAACTCACCAATTTTCACTTTATACTCCTCCAAGGAAAAGGATCTTTAATCGATTCTATCATATTCAACACTGAGAAAAAAGAAAGAAAAGCAAACTCTGTTATTGGGCATTAATAAAATGGTTAAGAATATAATCGTAAACCTGCGTGATTTTTTTTGGACAATACTCACCTGATGAAATGGCAATACCCTGTTGAGCATGATTGGCATCGTCCGGACCGGTATCGTTTTCATGTATCCAGATACTGTCGTTTCCAACTGTTCCGATTGCTCTCCAAGATAAATTTCCAAAATAAATCATTAGATCTGGTGGAATATTCCGAAGTTTTTTGTAAATTAGCTCCGGCCTGAAAATTTGAGTATTCATAACCTTTCCATTTTCATCTTTTATATCAAAAATGTTTTTTTCCAACTCATTTTTAAAAGTGTTCAATGAAGCAGGATGAATCAAGCCTGTAGGCTCCCTGCCCTTTAAATTGATAAACATTTTTCCATAATAACCACCAAATGCCCAGCAGGATGTTTTTTCCCAATCAATCATTTCTTCTGCTATCATTTTCTCTATCCTGGTTATTGTTTTTGGTCTCTTTTTTAAACTCAGCAAACCATGATTAATTAACCAATCGTTAATGGCAATACCACCTTTCATCTTTTGTACTCCGTGATCACTCACAATTAAAACTTGTACATCCTTGGGGAGAATATCAAGTAACTCCCCAATCTTTTTATCTATATATCGATAATATTTAAAAATTGAATCGATAAAAGGGCTGTTTGGATCATGTTTGGAATGAGTGGGATCATGATGTGCCCAAAAGGCATGATGCATGCGATCTGTTCCCATCTCAACCATCATGAAAAAATCCCACACTTTATTCCTTAAAAGTTTGTGGGCAATTTCAAATCTATTCTTTGTCATTTTGTAAACATCCCTCAATACACTTTTTTTATCAACAGTTCTCAGGTTTTCAACATCAAAAAGATACTGATCCACCCAGGAAGTTATTTCGTATTTCAGACTTTTTGGAAAAGTATAATTACTTTTAACGGATGGCGTTAAAAAACTTGTAATGATATTTCCCTTGAAAGGTTTGGGAGGGTAAGTCAAAGGCACACCAATAATTAGAGAATTAAATCCCATTTTTGAAAGCGTTTGCCATATCGTGTCGTAGGGCACCATTGTAGCGTTAGGAATTAAAATATTTTTATAACTTCTATCAAGTCTGTTTTGAAATCCGTAAAGTCCTAGTTCTCCCGGATCTTTCCCAGTCAGCATACTCATCCAAGCAGGTACGGTTATGGGCGGGATAGTTGATTCAAGGGATGAAAAAGAACCTTTTTTCATTAACTTAGAAATATTAGGTAGAAATCCTAAAAATTCTTTAAAAACTAAATTTGGGTCAGCACAATCAAGACCTATGCAGACAAATTTTCTCATTGTTTACACCTAAAGAAAAAGGGGCATAAAGCCCCCCTTATAATTGTCTATTGTTGATAGGCTTCCCCTTCAACTGTAATTGTTTCTCTTCCAATAATGGGTACAAAATAGCTGATAAGAAAATCAACAAAAGTATAACCTTCAATAATTTTCAAATTTTTAGCAAAATCAGCTCGATAAGGAGATAAACCGGTTCTTATAAGCTGATCAAGCTTAAGATTGGTATCGTTCAGATTAAAAAGCATGGGACTAATGATGTACCATAATTCTCCTGATTCTGAAAAACTTCCCACGGGTCTTCCGGAAGCTTGTGGGAAATACCCCAAATTACCATCTTGAGACTGAAAAACCACGGAACAACTGCTAAAAGCAAAAATAATCAACACTAAAGCAATTAAAAAACTCATTTTTTTAAACACATTAATTCCCCCTTTTTATAATATGTGTTCATAATCATTTTGTTTGAAGAGGATAAACACCCCCGGAATACGCAATAGAAAAAAGCGGTTCGATATTGTGATTCACCCCTATTCCTATCTGTAACCCTCCAACGGCAGAAAAAGGGATGAAGATTTCTCCTTTTATCGTTGCTTCCACATACTCTAAACCCATCTTCAAATCTGCATTCAAATATAAACCAAAGATTCTTCCCTTGACGGTGTTTAAAAATTCTAAAACCTTCAATTCTATCCCACCATTAAGATAATAATCTGAAAGATCGTGTACACCAGCTCCAATACGAAATCTGATAGGACCCGAAAAGGAAGGGCCATAAGTAAAAATAAAACTAATCGTATTGTTTTCAAAATACTCTTTTGACTCAAAGCTCTTTATAAAATCAGCTTTTTGAAACTCAAGAGACAATCCAAAATAATCATCACTGTACTGAACAGCATAACCATAGAATGTTAAAAAGAAAAGAATAAGAACGCAAATATATTTTTTCATTTCATCAACCTTAATCATCGTCTTTAACGTCTAACATTTTTATTTTACCATAAAAACAACAAAATTAAAGAGACTAAAAGTAATCAGCCAATGGTTTAACCCTAAATCAATTTGAGCTTTTCCAATTAAATGTAAATCATTTTTCGGGAAAAATAGGAGTTAATTCCTTTGCTTTTTCCTTTAACTGATCCAACTCTCCTTCTGTAATAGGAAAATAATCATCTGCTATCTCACAAGCCCAGTCGAAAAACTTCTCGTGTCCAGGCGTTACGGCAGCTGTGACGGGAAGTGACAAGGTAAATCTCAAAGCTTGTTGAGCTTCTTCAAATGTTTCAACTGGATAATACCAGGCTTTGGGATAAGCTCTCTGTTCTTCTTTGGCAAGTGCTCTTTTTGCCAGAGCTTTTAAAGCCAATATGCCTAAGTTTCTTTCACGAGCTACTGCCATTAGTTTTTTTCCGAAATTGTCTTTATTCCAAGTAACCCAATTAAATGGAAAAAGAATGGTATCAAAATCAAAGTTTTCCAACAACCTTAAGGCAGCCTCTTCAGTATGGGCTGAAAATCCTAAGTATTGAATGACACCTTTGTCTCTTAACTCTAAAAAAGCACTAAGAGCTCCTTTTTTAGATAAGATTCTATCCACATCCTCATCCGTTGTAACGGCATGAAGTTGATACAAATCAATATGGTCCGTTTTTAACAATTTCAGTGATTCCGAAAAATCCCTCATAACACCGTCATAATCCCTTAACTCACTTTTACAGGCTAAAAAAACATCCTCACGATAAGGTTTTAAAGCAGGACCAAGCATCTCTTGTGCGTTGCCATAATTTGGAGCCACATCAAAGTAATTGATGCCATTATCTATGGCTTTTTTAACAAGTCTTTCGGATTCTTTTGCCGTCTCATCCATTACCAGTATTCCACCAAATCCAATAATCGAAAGCTCTCTACCGGTTCTTCCCAAGATTCTTTTATCCATATTTTCACTCCTTCAATGTTTTTGTATTTAAATCACTTCTGATAATCATACCATTATAACATCACACGTGGATATTTATGAGGTAATAGAAAGAAAATTAGTATGATAGGAGCTGGAAAGGTCGGTTAAAAACTGTTTATTCAATTTTACAAAAAGGGATTGGGTCTGAACTTGTTTTAATCGATATCAATCAAGAATTAGCTACTGGAGAAGCCATGGACTTTGATGCATTAAATCCCTTTAAACTTGATTAATTAAGACGCTTTTTTGTCTTTTTAAGCCCCTATTTTTTGGTATAATCATTCAAGAAAAGACAGGAGGTTTTTATGATAAAAGGGATAATTTTTGATATGGATGGGGTTTTAATTGACAGTGAACCCCTCTATAAGACATTAAACGGTAAATTATTCAAAGAATTAGGTTTTTCATTAACAGATGATGAATATGCTCAATTTGTCGGAACAACTGATGAAAAAATGTTGAGTGATTTAAAGAAAAGATACTCATTAGAACAATCAGTAGATGAAATGAATCAATTGAGAGAAGAAATACATATGACATTTTTTAAATCTGCTAATCTTTTTCCCATGGAACATCTAAATAGTTTATTAGACTGGGCAAAAGATAAAGCATTAAAGCTTGCAGTAGCTTCTTCAACAGATGAAAAATTTGTTTTGTTAATCCTTAAAAAGATCGGCATCTTGGATTCTTTTCAAACGATTGTTTGTGGTAATCATATTGATCGCTCTAAACCCGCTC
>CAZVPY010000012.1:0-20709 GCA_964629135.1 uncultured Thermotogaceae bacterium
TTTTTGATTTGTAAGAGGAGGCATCATGGAAGATAACAAACAAAATATAAAAGAGCTTCAAGAAAAGGCTATCGAAACAGTACAAATACTAACTTTAGATCCAACCCTGCCTATAGAAGAACTTTATCAAAAAGGGGCTGACGTACTAAAAGAGTCCTTAACCCAGTATGTTCACCTCTTCAAAAAAGGGGATAGTGTGTTGGTTAAGCCAAATCTGTTAAGTGCCAGGGACATTGACTTGGGCGTAACCACACATCCTAAAACCCTTGAGGTGGTTTTGGAATTCCTGCTTGAATTGGAAACGGTTCCGTTTGTCGGAGACAGTCCTCCCGATGGCAATGGGTACGCAGTGGCCAAAAAAACAGGTCTGATAGACGTTTGTGAAAAACATAATGTGGATTTTGTTGAGTTGGATGATCCTGTGAGAGTGAAACATGATGGAGAGTACGATTTCAGTATCTCCAAAAAGGTCCTTGATGCAGATAAGATCGTTAACCTGGCAAAACTAAAAACTCATTCACTGACTATTTTAACCTTGGCTGTTAAAAACACTTTCGGTTGTGTTCCCGGAAAAGAAAAGGCTTCCTGGCATTTTAAAGCACTTAACAACAACAATTTTGCCAAATTGATGGTCGAGATCTGTTCAGTGGTTAACCCCACGTTAAGTATTGTGGATGGTCTAATAGCCCATGAAGGTAATGGCCCTTCCAACGGTAAACCAAAGCCTCAGGGGGTTATCTTCCTTTCTGAAAATCCTTTTGCCTTAGACGATCTCATCGCCTCTTGCCTCGGGGTGCCGCGAAAGAAATATCCCATCCTGATCGAGGCCGGTAAAAAGAAACTCATTCCCCAATACCAAACCTCAGGTGAATGGTCCGGCTCCATGACCTTACCAAAGACCAGCCTGGTTTTTTCCGGGTTAAGCTTTATCAGTAACCGTTTTAACGCCTTTAAAAAGAAACCGTCTATCGATAAAGACCAGTGCATTCAATGTCGCAAATGCGAAAGAAATTGTCCGGTACAAGCCATTGATATTGATAGGTTTAATATCGATTATTCCAAGTGTATCCGATGTTACGTTTGCCATGAAGTGTGTCCGGAGGATGCCATCCAACTTATCGGGGCTTTTTTTGGTTGATCACAAAGTTTCTAAAGGAATGATAATAGAGAAGGTTGTACCCCGCCCCTTTTGGGTTTTGATCTCGATGCGCCCGGATAGACTGTCAACAGCACTTTTTACAGCATTCAATCCTACGCCGCGGCCTGAAATATCTGTTGGAATGTCTTTTGTTGTAAATCCTTCTCGAAATAAGATATCTTCCAAATTGAAGGATAATAAATCAAGGTTCTGCTCTGTTAGAATACCTTTCTCATAAGCCTTTTTGACAACCAGTTCACGATCGATACCCCGGCCGTCATCGATGATTTTGATGATCAAATTCTCGGATGTTTTTTGTGCTTCAACACTAATGGTTGCTCCGGGTTCTTTTCCCTTTTCAACTCGCGTTTCCGGATCTTCAATGGCGTGATCGAGGATATTTCTGAACAGATGAATCCATGTTTTAAGCAAGGGTTTGAGTTTGTATTTATCTACAAAAACGTTTGAACCTGTGACCTGGATGTTTTTTAGATTGACGTCAAGTCTTTTGGCCGTAGATAAAACAAGATTTCTGGTGGGGTCGAAGATATCTTCAAAGCTGGTTTTGTCTATTTCATCCAACAAAAGACGTGCTACTTTGAGGTCATTTTCTGTTGGCGTTCCATTCAGCAATGATCTGATTTTTAGCAGTGATTGACGTTTCTTGTTCAAATCAATTTGTCTTTCCAAAATTTGAGGACTGATATAGTCATAAACATTTTGCATATCTTTGGCCAACCATTTTTCGTAATCACCATTTTCAAGGATAGAGAGCAGGATTTCAGTCGTGTGGTCTTTGGATTCTTTAAGCTGGGATTCCAGGTGATGAAGTTTTTCAACTAAATAGTGAAACCCGAAACTGGCGAAATTTCCCTTAAAGGTATGGATGTTTCTGAACAAGTCGTCAATGGATTGTTCTTTTCCGGACTTGCCTTCATTATCAATCGCTTGAAGTGATTCAGACAGATTATGCCAGAATTGATAGTAATCATTTTGTAATTCTACGAAATTTTCTGAATTTGCCATGATTTTAACAATCTGCTCAAAGAGTTCCTTTTCCTTTTCATATTTGTCTTTAAGTACTATTTTTTCGGTGATGTCTCTAATCATCACCATCATCTTTGGTCGTTCGTCCAAATCATGGGAGGATATTTCGGCAGCAGCCTGCTCCGATATCATCTTTTCCAGGATAAACCTGTATTTCACTGAGAGGATTTTTGATCGGTGATGAACGGTTTCAGGAAGCAGTGAGATCAGGATTTCCCGTTTATCATCAGACGCTTCTTTGATAACGGCTCTTAATGTTTCAGTGATGAATGGGATTTCTTCGGGGGTATCGGAAAAAATCAGCGCCGGGAAGAAATGGTAATCAATCGAGGCGTTAAATATGGAAAGACATTCCCGACTGTAATCGGGTTCCACAATCAGAGAGGCATCAAACTTTAAAAAACCTTCATCCGTATTATTCAAAAGGGTTTGGATAGAATGCATACTTTTACGTAATTGCTGGGTACGTCTGAGCACTGTGTCTTCCAAATCGTTGTTGAGTTTCTCGATTTCTAAATAAGAGCTTTCCAACTCTTGGTTCATGGCCATGATCTCTTCATTTGATGCGCTTAATTCTTCATTTTTTGCTTTTATTTCCCGTTGTTTTCTGTTGTAATCCATAATAAAAAAAGCACCAAAGCCGATGAATACAATAAAAAAAGTGATTTCGTTCAAACTGAAGGGGTATAGCGAATACAAGCGGCTTGAAATGGTGTTGACGATCTCTCCCAATGGCCTGACAAAGGCCAAAAACGTGAAAAGCATGATGTTGGAGTGATATGACACAATGGCAAAAAAGATAAAATTAATAAACGAAATGACCGTAATCATATAAGGCACACCAAACAGAGAGAGGATAAACCCTATCAGATTCAACAAAATAAGTGTTTTTGTATACTTCCAATCTTTTAGGATAAAATACTCGATACCAAAAAAGAGGAGGACGGTAAAACAAAGGCTTAAGATGTTAAATACATCGTGTAAAACAAAAAGTTCACCATGCACGTTTTGTACCATGCTGTAGACAGTACCGGCATCGTTTAAGGCGGTTCCTGAAAGAAAAAACAAAATGCCGTAATAAGAAAGAGAAACGGCTAGGGCAAAATACGATTTAGAGAGGGTTTTGTTGACCATTCCGATTGAAAACATGATGAATGCCAGTAAAAAACTCATACCGGAAATGATCATCACGAATTGATTTGAGATTAGATTATTGAATTGCGAAAAGAATCTCAAATAGCCGATTTGCCCCGTTAGTGGAGTAGAAAGTAAAATCAACCTTCCGCCTTTTTTCAACTCCAGCCGTATTTTCAAAGGCTTTTTCATTTCCCTTAAATCAAACAACCGCCAACCATTTTCTGTCAGAATGCTAAAATTTTCTTGAGATTCTGAGAGAGAGCTGATGGAAAAGTCTTTTTCAATAACGCTTTTAAACATGAAGGCGTTGTTTTCATCGGGTAGGTGAAAATCAAAGTAGAGATCCTCATCTGTTGCCTGAATATCATAGTAGTAACGAGGTAAATCTTCAGTATAATTTGTGCTTCTTAAATACAGAAAAAGCGTTTCCATGGGGAAAAACGATGATTGAACCGTTAGAAACAATATGTGAAATATTAAAATTACCGCTACCGCAATGCCGGCTCCTGTTAGAAATTTGACCGATTTTATGTTCAAATGGCTCTCCTTTTTTATGACTATCAGTTGTTTCTTTCCCTAATCTTACCATATTTAGGCTTACTGAATGATTAATGATTGTACTGCAAAAAAAAGTCAATTTTGAAGACATATTCGTAAAATCAGGTATCAACTCACTTGCGGGCGGACAGAGTTTTTGCCACTGGCAAAATACTCTAAGGTTAGTGTTCTCTCTAACCACACACCGGTCCGCCCCTACAAAGCCGTGAAAACACCTTAAATAAAGTCGTAGGGGAGCACCGGTGTGTGCTCCCGCATATCATTAGCGGGGACAAATTCTTGGGCAATCATCGCAAAAAGCATAACCCCCCCCGCCAGGGCCGGCCCCCCCACGGGGGGGATTATAAACAGAAGCCGCGTAAGTCTTTTTTAGTTTTTTAGTGACTGAGGTGAACCCATTACTGATTTCAATGAAACCATAGAATTTTTAAGGTTTTAAAGTATAATCAATCGACACGGATAGAAAAAGTTGTCAATTCAAATTTTTAGGAAGATTCGATGGGATAAAAAAAGATTCTTTTTTCAAGAAACTCCTAACAAAAATAAAAAAATCATATTTCATGGTGAACAAATTTTACCTTTGGTTGCTCTTTTTAGTTTTATTGGCGATTAATGCGGCCTTCGCCTTTGCCAGTGTGTTGATTGTTTTTATAATCTTTTTGTTTACCAGGCGAGTGCCGTTGGAACCCAAGGGGCAGTTTCGCTTTGACAGTTATGTTTATAAGCAATCCGGTAATTTGAAGCTGAAGTTGGACTGCTGGTATCCCAAGGAAAGGCTTGAGAATTATCCCGTTGTTTTTTTTGCCCACGGCGGGGGATGGATTTCAGGATTCAGGAATCAGCCCAATAACGTTTCTTGGAGTAAATACCTGGCTTCCAAGGGATTTGCAGTGGTCTCAATTGACTATCGATACGGGATTAACAACAGTATGGAGGATATTCTGGAGGATTATTCGGATGCCCTTGAATTTGTTAGGGAAAATGCTGAAATGCTGAGATTGGACACGGCCAAAATGGCTTTGATGGGTTTATCTGCGGGGGGGCATCTGGCGCTGCTGTATGCGGCGTATTATACATCCACTCAGGCAAAAGTTACAAAGGAAGAAAGAGTTTTCAGAATGAAGGGAATCAAAGCCGTTGTTGCCTTTTATGCACCTTCTGATCTTAAGGATATTTTTGAAAAAGATAACAAGTCATTGTTTGCCAGATTTGCCACACGCACAACCTTAAAGGGACTTCCCGCTGAAAGCGATGATGTTTACCGATATTATTCACCCATTTATTGGGTGAGTTCCTGTATGCCACCGGTTTTTTTGGTTCACGGGAAAGACGATACAGTTGTACCGTGTAATTCTTCCATCAAATTGGCAAAAAAATTGAAAAGCTGTTCCATTGACTACAAATTTTACGTCCATAAAAGAGGAAATCACGCTTTTGAATTTGTCTTGAAAGATTTTAAAACCATCAAGATTTTAGAGTCTACTATAAACTTTTTGAAATCGAAATTAACCGAAAGTGGTCAATCCCACTCCGATTCTGAAGGAAAAGGAGGACATCATGCGTGTTGATTTTCAATATGAGAGAGGTAAAATTGAATACCTTTCGGGATATATTTTTAAGGGCAAAAACTATCGTTGTAATTATTTGAGATACGATAGCAGATATCAAAAAGCCAGAAAAGGAACCCAAGTGGTGGAAGTGTACAATTTTCAACCCAAAGGCGATGTCAGGGCATCAGCTATCATCATGCAGGGTTTGGGGAGTAGAAATGTGAAATTTCTGTTGTGGATGGCCACTCATCTTTCTTCAGCCGGAATCAGTTCTTCAGTGATTATTCCCCCCGGAAATTATACTCGGGTGGAAGATAAATCAGTCAGTGGGAAAAACTACCTGTGGCCGGATTTGAATCTCATGGTACCCACCTGGGAACATGCGGTTGTGGATGTGATGACAACGATTGACTTGCTGCAGCAAGAGGGTTTATGGTTGGAGAATAATTGTCTGGTTGGCTATTGCCTGGGTGGGATGATTTCTTGTATAGTCTCCGCCATAGAAAGGCGAATTAAAGAAACGATTTTGGTGGCCACCGGTGGGCACATGGGTATGATCATGCATGAATCCAGAGCAACAAAGTTCGCCAGGAAGCTGATGAGAAACGGGTATGGTGATGATTATTATCTGAATGATAAAGAAAAAATATATGCCACCTATGAAGAACAAATGCCCCGGATTAATCGGATGACGTTAAAAGAAATCATCGAAAGTGAAGACATCCACCCCTTGTTGAAAATAGATCCACTGGCTTATGCCCATTTATTAAGACAATCCAGAACCACCATTATTGATGCCTTTTTCGATGAAACTTTGCCCAAACCAACACGAAAACTGTTGTTCGAGCAGCTGGAAGATGCCAAAAAGTATATAACACCCTTCAGCCATGGAACCTGGTTGCCCTTTGAATACTTGCTTTCGCTTTACATTCTCCATCGTATGAAGGTCAACGACAGGCGAGCTAAAAAAATGCTCCTACGAAGTGAAAAACCAGAGGATTTAACAGGAGAAGATTTCCTCAGCAAGGTTTTCCGGAAAATCGGGTTTTAAAGACAGGAAAGACTTACTAGTTCCATTGCAATAACTAAAAAAGAGCCTATTATGTCCTCGAAATTGACTTTTTTGCAGTGGAATCATTTACTGAAATTCATAAAACACTGTGACTCCCCTATCTATTAAAGTTTGAATAGCTTGCATGTCCTCCGATTCGGAGTTTATATCTAAAAGATTATTGCGGATATCTAAATAATCATCCGCTCCAAGACCTGGGTTTTCCACCAGAGGAGTGATATCTTCAATTTGATTGCTATTTAGCCAGACACTTTGCAAATTTTGTAAGTGTTGAAGAATTGACAGATCGCTGATCTGATTGTAGTTACAGTTTAGATAAGTCAGATTTTTCAAATCTTGAATCCCCGAAAGATCAGCAACTTGTGAGTCTGCAAAGTCAAGAGTTTTAAGTTGGCTCAACTGATTAATTGGGGTTAAATCAGACACTTGCGTTTCATAGAAACGTAAAGCCTCAAGTTTTATCAAATTTTCTATGGGAGACAGATCGTTAATGGGGTTGGCGGATAAATATAATATCTTTAGCTTTTTTAATTCCCTCATTGGTGTCAAATCGACGATGTCATTACTGTTGGCATATAATTTTTGTAGGTTAGTGAGATGTTCAATCCCTTCTAATGAATAAACCCCTTGATTTTCTATTGTAATTTCTGTAATTTCAGCAACATCTGTTGGATAGATAGAGCCGGTTGCCTGTCCGGTAAAACCCTCCGCGTCTCGAACTGCTCTTTCAAGCGCAGGGTCCTCAAAGACTATGGGTTGTTTTTCTGGGTCTAACCATTTATAAAAATCTCCCTGCCAGATATCGACAATGGCGCGATTTGAGGTTGTTTCAGATGAAAAACGACTGATCTTACCTGTCAGAATTGTCTTTTCAATATTTGCAAAGAGATACGTTGCTTCATAGGTGATATTATTCTTTTCATCCAAACTTGTTAAATGAAGCTTGTTATCTATAATGTTGCCGTTTAAAAGGACGTTTGTAAAACCAATAACCTCTCTTTCGGTGGTTTGAACAATTGAAACAGTAGCCCAACAAGTTTCACTGGCTTGAGTGATTTCCATTACTGATTCATAAAGAAATTCTTCTCTATCATCAAGGGTTAATTTGCCTTCCCAGAGGCCTATCAAGTCCTTTCCTTCCATGGTTATATTGGTATGTATGTTACCACCGGTACAACCTGATAATCCAATGAAAAATGTAAGAAATAATGAGATTATAACAATCGGTTTTATAGCTTTCAGCATGAAGCATCCCTCCAATTAATGATTTATTGTACCAATTTCTGGATATCAATTCAATAAAAATTAAAAAATGGTATCATTACGATAAGAATAAACAATCGGAGGTCACCATGAAAGCTCAAAAAAAAATCTTACTATTTATTTTGTTGTTTATCCTCATTGCATTTTCCGGATTTGTTGCCTGGGGTACCAACGCCATGGCGCCACAAAGCATTGCAAAAGAGGCTATGAAAGGAACAAATCTTGTAAAGGTGAATACCGATGATAGCTTTATCGAATTTGTTCCGCTTGAAAATGTTTATTCAGGCTTGATTTTTTATCCAGGTGCCAAGGTAGCTCCTGCGGCGTATGCTCCTATCGCCATTGAAATGGCAAAAAAGGGGATTTTAACCGTTATCGTACCTATGCCGCTCAATATGGCTTTTTTTGGGTCCAACAAGGCTTTGAAAGTGATGGAGAAGTATCCAAAAGTCGGGCATTGGTCGATTGCCGGTCACTCATTGGGTGGAGCAATGGCGTGCAAATTCTGTGTGGATAATCCTTCCAAGGTTGAAAAATTGATTCTGCTGGCCGCTTACACGACAAAAAGTTACGATTTATCTGATTCTCACATGCCTGTATTATCCATTACGGCATCCAATGACGGATTAACAACACATAAAAATATTGAAAAAAACAAACCATTTCTTCCTCCTGATACGTTATATGTAGAGATTGAAGGTGGGAACCATGCACAATTTGGAGATTACGGCACTCAGTTTGGCGATAAAGAGGCGCACATAAGCAGGACTGAACAGATTGAGATAACGATCAATCAGATGCTTGAGTTTTTGGAGGGATAAACTATGGAGAATAATTCAAAGAAAACAGAGATTTTGTGTGCCGGTGAGGTCCTCTTCGATTTGATTTCAGTTGACAGGGGTAAAGCTATCGGCGAGAGTTTGAATTTCAAGAAACGAGTGGGTGGTTCCCCTTTTAACGTTTGCTGTGGTTTGTCAGCGTTGGGTGAAAGTTGCTCTTTTTTCACACAGCTTGGAGACGACAGTTTTGGTAAAGCCATATATAAGTATCTTGAAACCTGTGGGATTGATACGCAATACGCATTTGTTAAAAAGGGAGCAAAAACTTCACTGGCTTTTGCCGGAGTTGATGAATCCGGAAAGGCGGACTATGAATTTTACAGGGAAAACACCGCAGATGTTTCCATAGAAGAACAGGCAGCAGAGCAAGTTAATTTTGACAATATCTCCATATTCCATTTTGGTTCTTTGGCCATAATAGATGAACCTGGTGCGAAAACCTATTTAAAGCTATTTGAGAACGCAAAAACCAAATATGTTTTAACTGCATTTGATCCCAATATTAGACCATTTTGTGTTCATGATAAAGATAAATATGTGGCTTTGGCGATGCAGATCATTCAAACGGTTGATGTGTTGAAATGTTCAGATGAAGATTTGTATTACATCACAGGTGAAAGCAAACCGGAAAGGGCACTGAAGACATTACCTCAAAATCCAAAACGAATGGATTTTGTCACATTGGGAAAAGAAGGCTGTCTTCTTTATCATGACGAAGGCTATAAGTACATAACGGGATACAAGGTTGATGTCTCAGATACAGTAGGTTGTGGGGACTCTTTCATGTCCGGCATTTTGAAAGTGATCAACAACAGTTTTTTAAGCGATGACACAGATCGATTTGTTCTAATGGAGGAGGCTGCCAATTTCGCTGTTGCCTGTGCGGCCATCGTTGCATCCCGCGAAGGAGCAGCTGACGCCATGCCAACTGAAAAAGAAGTTTATCAATTCATCGCAGACAGGGCGGATTAATAAAAAAAATACTTTCCATAATCAATTAAGTCAATCAGTTTTCAAGAGAACGTTTCATCTTAGATTTCGGGACGTTTACTCGCAATATGGTATAATTAAGGGGTATATTCGGGAGGTTTTTATGGAAGAAACGTCTAATTCGATCAACAGATTTTTAATCACTATTGCGTCTTTTGCCAGAGAACTGAACACGGCAAAAAACACAGTAGATATCTCGAAGGCAATAGAAAAGGTGATGGGACGTTTTTTTTCCATAGAATCCAGTTTGACTGCTATGTATAAAGATGGTGAATGGCAAGTTATCAGGCTTGATGACGATTTTCCACTTAACGAAACTGATATGGAAAATTACTATTCCCTTGCTCTTGAAAGAAAATCCCCCAGTTTTTTCCCGCTGAATGATTCGGACTATTTGGTCATCCTTCCTTCGGTAAAATCGGGAAGACTACTGTCCACTTTTTTTGGTTACGTTGGAGAGAATGAAAAGGGATTTACACAAGAATTTGAGACCATGTTTGGTTTCTTCAGTTTCTATTCAGGTATTGTTTTAGAAAACTTGGATTTGTTGAATGAAGTGAAGGATTCTGCGAAGGTTCAAGAGCGGTTACGAGTCTATTTCGAGATGATGCTTAACTCATTGGACGAAGGTATTTGTGTATTGGATTCATCCGCTGAATTTGTTTTTAAGAATAAAAAATACCATGAAATCGATCCGGGTGATGCTGTTGTAGAACAGATAAAGAGAATTTCTGCTGAAACCTTTACTCAAGATACCGGCCAAGCGGTTGAAATGGAATTTGATGATGTCTTTTATTCGTTTAATTCAGTCATCTTGACGGATGATGAGCAGGTTTTACTCCGCCTTGAAGACATCACCAACTCCAAAGAACTTGAACGAATGAAGAAGATCGATCAGATGAAGACGGAGTTTATTGCCAATATTTCACATGAGCTTCGAACACCTCTGTCTGCAATAAAGGCTTATTCCGAGACGATTAACGATTCGGTTGAATCATTAGATCCCGATACTTTAAAGGAATTTATGGGAACCATCATCGATCAAAGTGATCATCTTACTTTTTTACTGGATCAACTCCTTGATTTTTCAAGAATGGAGAGAAGGGACCTTAACTTAGAAAAGTCTAATTTTAATATTATCGAATTGATTAAAAAAGCAAAAGAGAGCAATAAGGAGAAATACGAGCAGCATTCGGTGGGAATTGACCTGGACTTGCCCGAAGAAGCAATCATGGTTCATGCCGATGAAAAGCGAATCAAACAAGTTTTGATCAATCTCATTTCAAATGCTGTAAAATATTCAAGCAAAGAAGTGGATGAAAAAAAGGTTTTTGTTTCCTTAGAAACTGAGGGAGATGAAGTTAACATTGCCGTTAAAGATAACGGTGTGGGAATTGAAGAGTCCGAGCATGATAAGATCTTTAACAAATTTTACAGAATTGACAGCTCTTTGACTTATGAAGTGGAAGGAACCGGTCTTGGATTGGCTATTTGTCGGGAGATCATTCATGAACATGGTAAAGAGATCACCTTAGAAAGCTCACCGGGTGAAGGATCTGTATTCAGCTTTAAACTGGATAAAGCAAAGGATTAGGGTATTATGGACTTAAAAAAAACCATTCAAGAAATCGAAACCCTGCCTTCTCCGGATTTCATTTTACAGAAGATTGTAGATACTGCCAACAACCCAGGTGCCTCTGCAAAGGATTTAAACGAGGTAGCTTCTAAGGACCCTGGTTTTGTGGCCAAGATTTTAAAACTCGCAAATTCCGCATATTATGGCTTACCGCGTAATGTCACAAAGTTAACCGAAGCCATTATGATATTGGGATTTAAAACCGTTAGAAACATGGCCATGAGTATTTTTACCGGCAAAGAATTTTTCAGCTTTGAGACAGAAAACCTGGATATGAATGAATTTTGGAAACATGCAGTGGTTGTTGCCACTATCGGAGAATTAACGGCAGAGATTATCGGATATTCCAACAAAGAAGAGTTGTTTATGTGTGGCTTGCTGCACGATATTGGTAAATCTGTACAAGGTGTGTTGTTCCCCAATCTGTTTGATTCCATCATTAGTGTGGCAAGAGCTAAGAAGATCAGCTATTACCAAACCGAACAACAGTTGGAAATCCCTACTCATGAGATATTTGCAGAGTTGTTGCTTGAAAAGTGGAATTTTCCAGAACTTGTTATGATAACCGCTTCAAGGCATCATCGTCCCCAGACCATTCAAAATTCAATCTATTCGGACCCGGTCAATATCATTACCCTGTCTACTTTTATTGCCGAAAGAATGAGATTGGGGGATAACGGTTCGGGTCGGCCGATAGAGTTACCGAAATATTGTTGGGACGAATTGGGATTAACCCCCGTTATTTTTGATGAATTGTTAGACTCTGTTGAAAAGAAAGTGGAAAAAATCGAAGAGTTTATGAATATATAAGGAGGAAAAAGATGAGAATAGGAATTTTAACAGGTGGTGGAGATTGTCCCGGATTGAACGCTGTTGTAAGGGGGATTGTTTCTTCAAAACGTTCGGATATGGAAATATTTGGATTTATGAGGGGATGGAATGGCCCGCTTGAAGCTGATTACATATCACTTAATACAGAAGATGTGGAAGGTATTCATATTCTTGGTGGTACCATACTGGGAACTTCAAGGACCAATCCATTTAATAAAGAAGAGGATACTAAAAAGTTATTTGAAAACCTTGAAAAGTTAAAGATTGATGCCATCATTGCCATTGGTGGTGACGACACGTTGAGTGTGGCCGCCAAACTTTCCTCTTTTCATTTCCCGGTTGTTGGTGTTCCAAAGACGATAGATAACGATGTATCCAACACGGATTATACATTTGGTTTCCATACTGCGGTAAACGTAGGAGCCGACGCCATTGACCGATTGCACTCTACTGCAAAATCCCACAACCGAGTGTTTTATGTGGAGATCATGGGTAGAGAAGCCGGGTGGATAGCCCTTGAAGCAGGTTTGGCATCAGGAGCTCATTTGGTACTTATTCCAGAATATCCAATGACTCTGGATGAAATCATGTCAGTGGTTGACAAGCGAATGGAGCGGGGTGGATACTGTATCGTAGCTGTTGCGGAAGGGTTCAAACCCACTGAATTTGAAGATGAGGTAAACAAACACAAAGCTGTGGATGCATTCGGCCACGTTCAACTGGGAGGAATTGCCGAATTCTTAACTGAGATCACCAAAGAAAGACGTTCTTATGAGACACGTTCAGTCGTGCTTGGCCATCTTTTAAGAGGAGGGACACCAACGGCGTTTGACAGGATTCTGGGGACCAGATACGGTGTTCATGCCATGGAATTGATCAAAAAGCAGGATTACGGCCGCATGGTAGCCCTTTCTGGAAACGACATTGTATCTGTTCCAATCGAATACGGTGTGGCAACAAAGAAACTGGTTCCATATGATTACTATAAATTGTGTACACTTTTCTTCGGATAAGGAGGAGATAATTTGAAGGGAAATCATGCTTACGTCCTATGGGCGATTGAAGTGATTGAGAATTATATCTTAAGCGACAAGGTGATTGATATTCCCGAATATATTCCCCATCAGTTGATTGAAACGCAGGCGGGTGCTTTTGTTACTTTGCACAATGACGATCAAAGTCTTCGTGGTTGTATTGGTACGTTTATACCTACTCAGAAAAACCTGGCATTGGAAATCCGAGAAAACGCTATTGCAGCTGCCACACGGGATCCTCGGTTTAACGCAGTCTCTCCGGAAGAGTTGGATCATATCATTGTGTCCGTAGATGTTTTATCGCAACCGGTGGAGTGTAAAGATATGGAGGAGTTGGATCCGAAGGTCTACGGAGTAATTGTGGAAAGCGGGTACAAAAGAGGTTTGTTACTGCCGGATCTTGAGGGGGTTGATACAGTTCAAAAGCAGCTTGCAATCGCCAAAAGGAAAGCAAGTATCAGTAATCATGAAGCAGTCAAAGTCTACAAATTTGAAGTAAACAGGTACCATTAAGGAGGAATTACTATGAGAGAAGCCCTCTTTTACGAAGAAATTGGAGGGTCTAAGGTAAGATGCAATCTTTGTCCCCATCATTGTGAAATAGAAGATGGTCATTCGGGTCTGTGCCGGGTTAGAATCAACAAAGGTGGAGTTCTGTATACATTAACGTATGGAACCCTTTCATCCATATCAAATGATCCCATTGAAAAGAAGCCTCTTTATCATTTTCACCCCGGTACGGTGATCCTGTCGGTGGGTTCCTGGGGTTGCAACATGACATGTCCATGGTGCCAAAATTGGGAAATCGCCCATGAAAAACCACAAGTACAGCGAGTCAATCCTGATAGACTGATCGATTTGACGCTTGACAGAGAACTTGATGGGATTGCATATACTTACAACGAGCCGATAGTGTCTTTTGAATTTGTTTTGGACACATCCAGAATGGCAAGTGCTGATGGCCTATACAATGTGATGGTCACAAACGGGTACATCGAAGAAGCACCTCTAAAACTCTTGTTGCAGACGATACAAGCCATGAACATTGATCTAAAAGGATTTAATCCCAAGTTTTATAAAAAGAGAACATCCGGTGATCTTGAGACGATCAAAAAGAACATAAAAACCATCAGTGATGAAGGTCTCCATTTGGAATTAACCACCCTTGTAATTCCAGGGGAAAATGATTCTGAAGAGGAAATGGAAGAACAAGCGACATGGATTGCATCAGTCAACGATGAAATCCCTTTGCATCTGTCCAAATACTATCCTGCGTATAAATTCAACAAGCCACCCACACCCGATGAGACCTTGTTAAAATTGTATGCAATCGCAAAAAAACACTTAAAATACGTTTACTTGGGCAACACGAATTTAAAAGAGGGAAGGGACACACATTGTCCGGTTTGTGATAACTTATTAATCAAACGAAGTGGCTTCAACGTAGAAATCGTTGGTATTCAGGATAAAAAATGCGCGAAATGTCAAACGGATCTCAATATCAAACTATGAAACTATCGAAAAACAGTTGGATATTAATTCTCGTATTCATCGTCCTTCTACTGTTTTTTTCGATCCTGTTTTTCTTTAAAAGCGAGCCGGAATACGTTCAAAAAGTAGATATAGCCATTGGCACAACAGTCAAAGTGGTTGTATCATCGGAAAAAGATCCCGGATTGATTGTAGATGCTATTCTTCGGGAATTTCACAGAATCGACAGGAAGTTTTCAGTTACCGATCCCAAAAGCGTGATATCACAAATCAATACAAGCGATAACCCCGTTGAGGTTGATGAAGAAACCGCCTTCGTGATTGAACGCTCTATCGCACTTGCCAGGGCAACGGAAGGGGCGTTTGATCCCGCACTGGGAAATCTGATCACTCTTTGGGGATTTGATAAGATAAATGACACGGCATTTGTGCCAACGGTTCCATCGGATTTACAAATTGAAGAAGCATTGAAAAAATCAGGTTATGAAAATATCTTGTTGGAAAATGATGTGGTGACCCTGAACAATTCCGTAAAACTTGATCTTGGTGGTGTAGTTAAAGGTTATGCCATTGACAGGGGTATATCTATTGCGAAAGAAATGGATCCTGAAGCCACGGGATATATTGATGCAGGAAGGGATATAGGAATCATTGGACCAAAGTTTGGTGGTGAGTACTGGGCAATAGCCGTTCAAGATCCAAGAGGTGATAGTGGTGACTATATCGATCTCGTTTATCTGAAAAAGGGAACCATCGTTACTTCAGGTGATTATGAACGCTTTTTTGTAATGAATGGCGTTAGATATCATCATATTCTAAACCCTAAAACCGGATATCCAGTACGAGAAACCATTTCTACAACGGTTATCACACCGGACGCAATGGATGCTGATGCCTTCTCAACAGCGGCGTTTGTACTTGGCTCCGAATTTTCAGCGGTTCTGTTACCTGTTTTGGGTGGACAGGGGTTGTTTGTGGATGCTCAAACCAAAGTGACACATACAGAAGGCTGGTCATTTTTCAAGGAAAAGCATTGATGCGACAATTTAAACCACGGTTTAAAGAAAATAGTTGCACATTATTTCAAAAACGTGATATCTACCTTTATATGATACTCATTTTTTTTATTTTTACAGCGGTGTACTTAGGGATTGCTTTTTCAAAAGGAAGTATTGTAGAAGTTAGGATCAACGGTGTCGTCCAATATCGCTTTTCGATTGATAAGGAAGGACAAAGGACTGTTGAGAGTAACGGGAAAAGACTGATGGATTTGTTGATCGACCAAGGAGATGTACGAATCATCAATTCTCAATGTCCTCTGCATTTATGCGAAAGAGGCACCTTGAAACAATCCGGTGTCTTGGTATGCGTTCCTCAAAAGGTGATTATTAACATTGCCAACGATGAAGAGCCAGTTAAAGAACAAGATGGAATAGATTTGATTACAGGATAGAAGGAGAATGAATATCAAGCGTGGACAAAAGCCGTTTTCATCGGCAAGGTTGACATATTTATCCGTATTAACAGCTATTGCCATTAGTATTGGTATACTGGAAACTGTTATCCCCCCCCCGGTTCCTTTAGTAGGATTTAAGTGGGGTTTTTCAAACAGTATCATCTTGATGGTTCTGATTCTCATGGGCCAAAAAGAAGGGTTTATTGCCGCAATATTGAAGGTTTTTATTGCCAGTCTGTTAACCGGGAGGTTTTTGGGACCGTCCTTTTTTTTAGGATTTGGAGGATCGCTGAGTTCTGTTTATATGATGTCAATACTGATGAAAAGTAAATTTGGTTTAATAGCTGTGAGTGTGTTTGGTTCATTTGTGAGTAATGTGGTTCAATTGTTTTTAGCGGCAACCCTTTTTATTGGATCCGGAAAGGTTTTTTATTTATCCGGATATATCATTGGAATTGGTGCTTTTACCGGATTTCTAAACGCAATCATCGCTTATGGGGGGATAAAATGGATGAAACAAATCGATATACTGTCATAATGGCTTCAGGGTCGCCAAGGCGAAAAGAGTTGATGAAAAGGTTTCCTGTAGACGTGATTTACGAGTCTCACAGATTAGAAGATGAAAAAGCGGATGAAATTGAAAATAAATATGAACAGGAAATCGTTGTAGATATTGCCTTAAAGAAATTACGTTCCATGTACGACCTGTTTAAAAAACCTGAAACTGTTATCATTGCCGCGGATACTATGGTTTTTTACAAAGGCAGGATATTGGGAAAACCAAAAACCATGGAAGAAGCCGAAGAGATGTTACATATGCTCTGCGGACAATGGCACGAGGTTTACACGGGATGTGCCCTTTCTATTACCGAAGAAACGGGCAAACACCATGAGATAAAGTTTTGGGAAAAAACCAGGGTCAAATTCAGAAAAGTTCCCAAGGCATTTATCAGGCATTATTGCGCCACTGAAAAACCATTGGATAAAGCGGGCGCTTATGGTATTCAAGATGAAGGGGCTTTTCTGGTTGAAAAGATTGCCGGTGATTATTACAACGTGATGGGATTGCCTATTGGAAGGCTTTGGGAATTACTCTTGGATTTTGAGGTTATCCATCTATGATCATGCCCCGGGAAAAACTCCTGAAATATGGTTCCGGGAGTTTAACCGCGGATGAATTAATTGCCATTCTTTTGAGAACGGGTACACCACAAATGAATGTGCTAAAGGTTTCAGAACAGTTGTATTCAAGTATGGATCATTCACTGTATAAGTTGCAGCAAGCTCCCCTTGAAAGGATAAAAGAAATCAAGGGAATGGGTCAAGTCAAGGCAATCACCTTGAAGGCCTCCTTGGAACTTGGCGTGAGGTTATACAGTGAACTGGTTTTGGAAAAGCGAAAGATTAAAAAACCTTCGGATATTTTCAAAATGTGTTTGGATATGTCTTTCTTTGATCAGGAAACGGTAAGGATTATTTCCGTGGATTCAAAATCAAACGTGATATCCGTTGAAGACATTACAAGGGGGACGGCTAACGCCTCACTCATACATCCAAGGGAAGTGTTCAAACCGGTTATTTCCAACTCAGCTGTCAGTTTTGCCGTGGTTCACAACCATCCCTCAGGTGATCCCACACCCAGTGAGGCGGATAGGGATATTACAGGACGATTAAAAGACTGTTCAAAGATAATGGGAATTGATATAATCGATCATATTATCATTGGTAAAGGAAGATTTTACAGCTTTACCTTGAAAAAAGAGCTACATGGAGGTGTAACTGAAGATGTCGGACAACAATCAGGGCTTAGACAAATTGCAGAAGCTTAAAATGGAAATAGAAAAAGATCTGGAGAAAAAAACGGGTAAAAAGAGGCAAAGCGATGAAAAAAGAAAGAAAATATCCCTTTCGGATGATTTGAGAAAGCGTTTAACAACAAGCAAATCTTCCAATGTAGCAGTTGATGAGATCGAGTCGCTTATCGATATCGAACGGCATTTGACCGATCTTTCTTTAACCGATCTAAAGGGAATCTTAAGAAACAGCTTAGAAAAAGATAGAAATATGGGAGCAAAAGAAAATTTTAAAGGGTTATTAGACATACTGAACAAAAACCTGAAGAATGCCGATGAGAAATTTACAGCTTTAGTTCAAAATGTAAAAAAGGACTACACCTTTTTTAATTTCTTTTTGACGAAAGCCCTTTTGGGTAAAGACATAAATATGGAAATGAAAAGTTTTTACAAAAATTTTCAGGATTCCATTTACCCTTTTTTATTAATCATATTTTATACCGTGTTTAAAACGGGTTCTTATGCTTCCTTAAAAAATATCCTACGTGTGGTTGAAAAAAACGATCAAGATTTACTGCCGGAACTGATATCCGCTATGATCAAACACGATTATTTAAATGTTTCAAAGTCTATCGGTGCAATTTACAGGCAAAATCAATTTAGGGATTATCAAAATATAGCCAGTGCTTTACCCTATCTTTTAAATTCCGATGACGAGTCTCATAAACGAGTGGTCAATGCCTTGGAGAAGAAAAAACATCATCGGTGTTCAAAGATCTACCGAGAGTATTTGACAAAAGAGGAGATTAATACAGACAAAACGCTCTCTGAATGCCCCATGGGTATGTTTATCCTTGCAAAAAAACTTTTAAGAAATGGTCAGATACAAGAAGCAAAAGATATCTCAAAAGAATTGGTCAGAATGAAAGATCCACATGGTATATTGTTACAATCCAGTATGATATATGCTTCAAAGGATGAGGCAACGGCCTTCAGGGTCTGGTATGAATCTCTTAAACAATATAAAACCATCATGTTAGGTTGGGAATCAGGTTCTCAAACGCAATTTAAAGGATTGGGGCTTGACAGGGGATCCCGAAGTATCCGACTGGAAGAGTTTCAGATACCGGATAATATAGCATCCTTTAAAGCACAAATTGGTAAAAGGCTTAATCAACATACGGATTTTGAAATATTCTTATATCCATATGAAGAATTAAGGGCACTATTTTCTCCTTATTCTTGTCAGCTTTATTACAGTATAAATTAATGGAAGGCGGTGCTGAAAGTGGGCATACTGCAACCAATGGAAACAATGATTCAGGATATGGATGAATGGGAATTAACAATCAAAAACCAAGCGCCTATCGTATTTTCAGGCCTTTCTTTTTTGGAAGATTGTTCCCAAGAGCTCGATCTTGATGTGACCACCGCTTATACCCCCGGTGATTTTTTAGTCAACGAAACGGAAATTTTGAAAATGAAAGGCTTTTTGAGTTCCATAATTGTTTTTCGTGAAGAATTGCTAAATCAATGGTCCAATTTATTGAATATATCTACCGTATTGTATCGTATGAAAATGGCGGTGGGGAAAAATTCCCCCGGTATGAAGATCGTGGTTCGTAATTTACCGGATATGATTTATAATACGGTATATTTAAACGAAACAATTGAGGATGCCGGTTGTATTTTCTGGCCAATGTCTGTCACGGATGGAATCATACATAAACCCATTTGGAAGCGTTATGTAGATATCAAACAAGCCATCGATTCGCATAAAAAAAGACTGTATCCCGGTATGAAGATTTTATTGGAATGTGATAATATATCCGATAGTATCGAGGCCATGAAAAACGGAGCAGATGGCATTATTCTTAGGAATATGAGGGAAGATATCGTTACTGAGATTGCCAAGACCATCAGGGAGCGATTTAAAAAAGTTTATCTGGAATACATGGGAGATGTACGTCTTTCCAATATTGAAGGGTATGGAAAGAGCGGAATCGATGCCATCGGCATCGATGACATGACTTATTTCTTTGGAAAAGCCAATTTGAAAATGGAAATAAAGCGTATCAGCAATCTCAATCATGAAGAATAATAATGAAAATCAAAAACAGCTTGCCTTATTTTTAGATGCTGCAACACCGTTGTTTTATATAGCCGTAAAGGATTTAAAAAACGAGACAGTTGTTGAAAGATATTACAACCATCATGAATTAAAGGGGGAAGGTCTCTTATCAGTTGTTAGGGAGATATTTGATGAAAACCACTTTAATGTTCATGAATTGGCTTTTTTATGCACAACAAAGGGGCCCGGTTCATTGACGGGATTAAGAATCGCCATGAGTTTACTAAAAACAATGGCACAGATTTTGAATGTGCCCATCGTCTCTATTCCAACCCTTTACGCTTTGGAGTGCAGTTATGCATCCAATGAATCTATCGAAAACAAGGAAATAATCACTTGTTTGATGGCCCGAAAAAATAGTTATTTTGTAAGATTCTCCGGCAATAAAGATGATGCTTTTAAACAAATATCCAAAGAAATGCTCTGTGAAAAGGCGAAAGATGTTAATATATTACTGTGGCCATCAGGATCAGTAGTTGTGGATGATTGTGATAAACAGAAGGAGATTTCCGTCATAGTTAAGCTGAGCCCTGAGGTTATTTTTAAACTAAGTGAGCTTAGATACGAGAAAAAAGAATCTGTAAATTACCTGGAATGTCAACCGGAATATGCAGGAAAATCGGTTGCTGAAAAGAATTTTGAAAGCAAGTGAAAAAGTAGAATGTGATATAATTTTTTATCTTGGAAGAGAAAATCATTTAACCGAGAGGGAGGGTCTAAATGAAAATAGTAAATCCCCTGGG
>CAZVPY010000013.1:0-19752 GCA_964629135.1 uncultured Thermotogaceae bacterium
TATAATGCCAGTCTTTCTTCGTTTTATTATATCATTTAAAGAAAGATATATTAAAACATGCTATAATCGCAATAAAACTGAAGGAGGTCACTAAATGAAATTATTTTGTTCGATTGATATGGAAGGTATTGCAGGAACCATAAACTGGCAACAAGAAGAAGCTTATGGAACTAGGCAACAGGTTAAAAATTGTATTAGAAAGCAAGTAGAGTGGGTTATCAAAGGGATTCACGAAAGCACACATAATCATATAATCGATGAAATTGTAATTGCAGATTCCCATAACAATGGTGATAGTTTGGATTACGACATTACCGAATTGGATGATCGATTGTACTTAATAACAGGTTCTCCTCGCCCAGAATATATGATGCCTATGTTTGATAAAAGTTACGATGTTGTTTTCTTTCTTGGCTATCATGCCGGTGCAGGAAGGATGCAGTCGACTATGGATCATACTTTTTCAAGTAGTGCTTTTCATAATGTTTGGATTAATGGTAAATTAGTTAACGAAACTTTGTTAAATGCAGCTTACGCCGGCTATCATGGGGTTCCTGTTGGATTGATAACGGGAGATTTGGGATTAAAGAAACAGTTGGAAGAAGCAGATTTATTGAATTGGGTGGAGTATGTCATAACAAAAGAAGGGATTACTCGATTTTCAGCAAAACATTATCCTATGAACATTGTTAAAAACAACACGATAGAGGCTGTAAAAAAAGTACTAAATAAAAACCTAAAAGAATTACCGGTTTTTAAATTTGATTCTGACTATGATCACCCCATTGAACTGAAAATACAGTTCAACAAAACTGAGATGGCTGATGTTGCACAGTTCATACCAGATACAATACGAATTGACGCCAGAACAATACAGTACAAAAACCATAGTTTTAAATCAATATTTAATACCATACCCATTTTTTCAAGACTTACGCGTAGTGCCAAATGATAAGGTTGTTTTGAGGAAAATATGTTTGTTGGTTTCATATTAATCAGTATTTCAGCTGTTTCGTTATTTACATTTTCAATTATCTCAGCATTCAGTCAGAGACATTTTTTAATCTCTTTACTGATTCTACTGATTAACGCATTATTGTTCGTTGATATCTTCTCTGAAATTAAAAAAGAACAATTTCACTTTTTGAAGTTGAAACAAAAGGATTTATTTATCATCTTTTTTTGCGTTATTGGAGCGATATTAGCCTATGTGATTAATGTCTATATAGGTCTTGGTGCAATTATTGCTTCAGCCATCATTGGTTTATTAGGTGCAATATTATTGCCAAATTATGCGGTGGCAATTTATTGCGGTTCTTTCGTAGGTATGGTTTCTCCTATGGTTCTTCATGATTTTTATCATGTGATATTAGCTGCATTGATGGCAGGTTTTATCTTAATGCTTTCAGAGGATGTTTATAAAGGATACGGAGGGAAATTAGGGGCAACTGCATTTATTCCATGGGTTATCCTTACTGTGTCTAATAACGTTCATTTAACCACTCTACATTCTCTTTCAATAACCATATTGTTAGATATTTTGTTTTTTAGTATATTGGCAGCCTTTGCAACTTATGTTATCGCCCAAAGATTGAAACACGATGTGGTAACCGCTTCCAGTCTTGTGAGTTTAGTTGCAGGTTTAATTTTACCTGCGGTCTTCCCAATAAATGGAACTGCTTTTGCGGCAGTTGCAATGAGTGCTTCTTTTGCTGGAATGTCTTCAAAAAATGTCATCAAAAATGAAATCCAAATGTTCATTGTTTCATTACTCCTTGGAGTTATGTTTGTCTATAGTTATTGTCATTTTGGAGGTGCCGGAGGAAAACTAGGTACATTAGCTTTCGCAAGTGTCATTACCTATAAAGGAGTAGAAATTATTTTCAAATATATCATCAAAAAAAGGCTATTTAGATAATGTGTTTTTTCAGTGTCAGAAAAAAGTGCTATAATTCAACTGTAGGGGAAGTAAAACCAATTCTTTTTTTATCCTATTTAAAAATTTAGGGAGGTCAAAATGAAAAAAATCTTATTATTCCTCATCTTGCTTAGCTTTATCACTGTCGGTTTATCTCAAAACTACATCGCTGGTGTGATAACGGATGATCATTTAGAAATCCAAGTTGAAACATCTTCACCAGTAAGAACTCAAGAATATCTATTCAGAATCAAAAATATTGGTTTTTCGCAAATTACAATGCTTTGGGATGAATGTTCAATTACAGGATTTAATAATGCCCCATCTAAAATGATCCTATCTGAAAATATCAATTTCACCGAATATCCACAGATGGAGACTGTTATTGAGCCAAACGAAGAAATTCTCGTAACCGTGGTACCGTTGAATACGATCACAAATCAAGGAATAGAACCATTACAGTTATCAGAAAGAACTATATCCATGTTTTTTCATTATCTGTTAATTGATCAGCAGGAAAGCTTAGCCGCTCGAATAAAATTCCCTGCTGTAAAAGAACAAAGTACATTCGATAAAGTTTTTCCGTGGGTGATGGCAGGTGCAGGGGCTGCATTAGTTTTAGGTATAATATTATGGCCACGCCAATGACGCTTTCGAAAACTAACATTTTAGAACCGGCTTAATGCCGGTTTTTTTATATTTGTAGTTGAATTCTTTTTCTTATCTACGCTCGCGATAATGGAAAATGTTTACATGTAGTAGCAATAAAATCCATTTATTGATTATTCTGTTATTATCTGCGATTTTAATCAGTTGATGATTACATCATTAAAAAAACATTTATGCGAAATCCGTACTCTATTATTCTTATATTTATAGTATTATTATATCTATTATTTATATTATTATAGATATTACTATTCTCTTATATATACTTCTATTATATCTATATTTATTTTATTCTATTATTATTTATATTGCACTTTTGATTTTTATAATTAATACACTTAACAAAAGACTTGATTTGTTTTTCTTTTTTTGATATGTCTAATAATCGTTATTTCGTTATCCAAAACAGAATTACCTTCGTTTTTATATAAACAATGATTTAATTTTCAAGTCAGCTAGAAACAAAAAAACACTGATAACCATTATGATCATGATTATCAGCATTACACAAAACATTATTTTTTTTAAAGATTTCTGTGATTTCTTTTTAAACTATGTTTCCTGGTTTATCAAGTATTATTATGTAGAACGACATTTTATAATGTCATTTTGGGGCAAAATGACGCAACAAAATTAGTTATTTTGTTGCGTCCTCTGGATTTTCGATGATTTTTGACCATAATTCCTCTGAAGAATGCGCTTCAACCAATCCGTTTTCAAAAAGGGTGTTTATGAAATCCCCCGCTACCCATTTTTTTTGATCATCTTGTGCAAATTTCTTATAAATAGATGATAGAACTCCCACTCCAAGAGCCTTCCCGTCAGTTTCCGCTTCTCTATGCATGTATTTTTTTATTGCACTTTGAAGGTCTTCTTCATTGGATATATCTTTAAGATCCGCTTCGTCAAAATCGATAACATCGATCAAAGCACGAATAAAAGTGGCTTTCGTAATTCTTTTATTCTCTTTTGTTCTTTCCCTACTAGCCATTACTATCGCGACCGCTTTTGACAATTTCTCGATTTGTTCAATTCTTATGGGTACATTAAGTTGGACCGTTTTTCCTTCCATTGTTGTCACTCCTTTTTTTATTTATAACCAATCATATCATAGTATCCTATATTTATCAAACTATAGTATTATAGTATTATAGAATATCTTAATATATGTATAGTATATATACTATATCCATATATTAATTTATTCATATATAGTATAAATAGTTAATCATATATCCTATAATTTATATAATTAACAAAAGACTCTATCGGGATATTTAAGCAGACAAATAACTGCCCAAAAAATAATATTGCTGGTTAAATCTCCATTTAGTACATATTCCCAATTAGCAAATAAGCCCAAAAATTGAAATTTTGTATAAAACGATAAATCAGATATAATAGGGCGAATCAAAACAGAAATACAAATTCATGAAATCACAACAGGACACATAAATTGCTAAAGGGGGAACCAAATTGACTAAAGAAAAATTTGAATCGGAAAAGAAGAAACTCGAAAAACTCTCGGATGAAGAGTTAAATCAGATGTTTTGGAAAAAAGCAGCGGAGATTGTCAATCCTCTGATTGAATTAGCTCAAACACATACATCGCCTTCAATTGAGCGATCTGTTTTATTAAGAATGGGATTTAATTCACTCGAAGCCAAAACAATTGTAGAGGGAATATTTGAACGTGAACTTCTTGGTAAAGGTGCAGGAAATATTCTACTCACGATGTCCAAAAAGGCAAATATGGACTATCTGTCTTATGGAAAAGAGATAGTCCAAGGCTCCCATTGGGAAGAAATAGAAAAAATGTATAAGGGGGTCTGATGTAATGATACTGGATAAAGAAAAAAAGATTAATGTAGACGAAATTTTATGCAATCTAAAAGATTATCGACCTAAAAGAAAAGGCTGGACTTGGAGAAAAAAACTCGATGAAAACACTGAGATCGGTGGATATAAGTTTAAAGATGTGGCTGAAAATCTAAAGGCATCTATCCCTTTACCACCGGCAAAATTTTTTGGTAACATCGATCCGCAACCAGAAGAACTCATTACTTCAGAGATTGCATCAGGAAGGTTTGAAGATGATATTAGAAGAATGAGAATGGCAGCTTGGCATGGGGCTGATCACATCATGGTTATCAGAACATTGGGACAATCTCATTTTGACGGTTTAATAGAAGGCTCTCCAGAGGGGATTGGCGGAATTCCCATCACCAGAAAACAATTAAGGGCCACAAGAAAAGCTCTGGATCTCATTGAAGAAGAAGTAGGAAGACCCATTAATTTTCATTCCTACGTTTCGGGTATTGCCGGGCCTGAAGTAGCAGTGCTGTTTGCAGAAGAAGGTGTAAATGGTGCTCATCAGGACCCACAATATAATGTTCTTTACCGAGGTGTCAATCCAATCAGATCATTTGTTGATGCAGCAGTTGCCAAAAAGATTATGGCCTCTGCTGATATTTTACAAATCGATGGTGCTCATAATGCAAATGCCTCATCAAAAGTTGCTTGGAAAGTCATGCCTGAATTGCTTGTACAACATGCCATTAATTCACTTTTCTCAGTCAAAGCCGGAATGAGGAAAGATATGATAGCACTTTCCACAGTCCCACCGATGACAGCTCCCTCTCCAGAGTTTAAACTCAATTTTATTTATGCATTAACACTAAGAGATCTCTTTAAGGAGTATAAATTCAGGGCACAAATGAACACAAGATATATTGAATCGGATCTTTTTGATGCGACAAGAATTCACGTTCTTGATACGGTATTAAGTCGGTTGACAAAAGCGGATATCCAGTCAACCATAACACCCGATGAAGGCCGAAATGTTCCATGGCACATCAACTCAATTCGCGGAGTAGAAACTGCCAAACATACGTTGGTGGCTATAGATGGAATCAAAGAATTGGTTGGACCCAAAATGGAAAATCTGATAGAACCCATAAGAGATATGAAGATTAGAGCCATACTTTATATGCAAGATATCCTTGAAAACGGTGGTTACTTTGAGGCTGTAGAAAAGGGATTCTTTGTTGATTCAGGATTCTTCCCAGAAAGAGTAGGCGATGGAATAGCCAGAAAGAAAAACGGAGAACTTGGGGCTAATACAGTAGTAAAGAGAGAAAAAGATTATTTTGCTCCTGTATGTAATCATTTTGGTGATAATCATATCCCTGAAGGAATATCTAAAGCATGCGATGTCATTGATGGCTGTACATTAGACGATCCAGGCAAGATTCAGTATATTGACGAATTAGACGAGACTGATAATGTTTCAGTAAGAATGAGTGCAAACAAAGAATCTGAAGAAAAAGGGATGTTAAAACCAGAAGTAGAATGGAAAAATGATGGTTTGATTCAAATAGATATGACTATACCGGATAATCCTGATGTTGCAGAAGCTGCTGCTTTAGAAATATGCAACCGAATGGGATTGGAAGAGGCGACGGTAATATCAAAAACCGTTTTACATCCAGCAGAAGGCTCGTATATAGAATTAAAAGCAAAAGTTCCATTCTTTGTAGACAGAAACACATTAAAAATCCCCGAAAAACCCGAGATACTAAGTGCCGAAGAAATAACTGAATACACACATGAGCATCCAATACATGTTGTTGCAGGAACTATTGGAAATGATGAACATTCAGTGGGAATGCGAGAAATTCTTGACATTAAACATGGAGGAATAGAGAAGTTTGGTCTTTCTTATACCTATTTAGGAACCAGTGTACCGATTGAAAAATTGATTGATGCTGCCATAGAAACTGGAGCAGATGCCATATTATCCAGTATGATCATTACTCACAACGATGTTCACTTAAAAGGGATGAAACAGATTGATCAATTATGTCAAGAAAAAGGGATTCGAGATAAAGTCATCCTTATATCGGGTGGTACTCAGATAACAAATGAAATCGCAGTAGATTGCGGCATGGATGCAGGTTTTGGAAGAGGAACGCATGGTATTGACGTAGCAAGCTTTCTTGTTAAATCTCTTAAGCAAAAAAGGAAGTGATATTTTTGAACATTGAAGTTGTACAAATTGATTTTCCTGAAGATTGTAATGTCATCATCGGACAATCGCATTTTATCAAAACCGTTGAAGATATTTATGAGACTATCGTAACTACTGTTCCTGGAATGAAATTTGGTCTGGCATTTAACGAGGCTTCCGGACCATGCCTTGTCAGAAAAGAAGGCAATGATGAAGAATTAATTGATATTGCTGTAAAAAATGCAATGAACATTAGTGCTGGCCATATATTTGTTTTAATCATCAAAAACGGCTATCCAATTAATATTCTCAATGGATTAAAGAATATCCAAGAGGTCTGTCGAATATTTGCAGCTACAGCAAATCCACTCCAAATTTTAACTACGGAAACTGATCAAGGAAAAGCTGTAATTGGTGTTGTTGATGGTTATTCACCAAAGGGAGTAGAAAAAAAAGATAACATTGCTAAACGAAAGGAATTTTTAAGAGAAATAACAGGATATAAAAGATAGAAATATTTGAAAAAAGGCGGCTTTGGCCGCCTTTTTTATTGATACATCGAAAGCGGTATATTAGAAATATAAATGCTTGAAGAAGCTTCAGACTCTATATCAAAATAATACGCATTCTCGTGATTTAATAACTTCGTTACTGGAATTGAAAAACCTTGGGAATCTTTTATCGGTGGTAAAATAGAATCTGTTGCTTTTAGAAAGGTTCTAATTTTACCAGTCCCATAAAGCGGTTGAATTAATACATCAAACCCATCTTCGTTAATAATCGCAATAACTTTGTTATCATCAATAGTTATTTGGTTCAAATCTAAAGAATAAGTGCTATCGTAAAAAAGATTAGATGGCTTTGAAAATTGATTAAAAACGTCAGATGTATAGAATAAATCTGTAAAATCGCCTCTGTTTTCTTTTTTTTCTAAGGACCACTGATTATCTTTTTGCATGATGGCAACTTTGTAATGGTAATCTAAACTTTCTTCAGGTATCCACGGCTGAGTATTTGAGTATTTTGAATCATCGCATCTGTAAATGAGTAAACCTTCAGAACCTGGTAACCATTGATTATAAAGATTTGATTCTTTGAATTCATATAACATATATTGAGAAGGATCATTTGGATTTTGATATCTGTAAATTTCTCTCGAATCGATTTCAAGTGTACCTTGATAATCGCTTTCGAGGTCATAAGGTTCATACCAGCCAATTTTCAACTTAGACCATGCCGTCAATTCAGCAGGAGCTCCTCCATATCCACTAATTTCATCATTCCCGAAAACAGACATTTCATCATTCCAACTGCCTCCACCCATCAATCCCCAATAACCAATACCATATGATGATTTATTGACATCATAAAGATCCGGTAAATTAAATATTAAATGACCCAACTCATGGCAATATACACCTATGGTCATATCATTTGGTTCTAACCAATATTCTGGCTGCATAGAATACTGGCTTATTCGAACATCATCACTAAATTTTGGTGAAATACTCCACATGTGACTCCATATTGCCCCTTCTGCCCCGCTAAACTCTGCCCCTGTTCCCGTGTGAACAACCAAAAGAAAGTCAACTGTTCCATTATTATCGTTATCATATAACGAAAAATCCACCGTTGAATCCGCAGCATCAATAACATCTTCAACTAACTTTTGAGAATTATTAGGATAAGAACCAGTTCCATTACTATTACCAACGTAATAATCGTAGTCATTGGGCATTTCAAACCAACCGTAAACATCAAAATCCAGTTGGAATGTTTCATTTGATTCAAACAAGTAATATTCTTTCACACTGCTGACATTTGTAGATATGGGATATTTTTCGCCGAAATCCAATCCCGTTGAGTTTAGTAAATCATTGAAAAAAGATAACTGAACTTGATGCGGTTGATCCGGAAATTCAGCGAAAAGTACAACCGCTTTAAAAGTTCCGGTATAATCACGTTCTACACTTTCTCCATAATAAGCGGATCTTAAAGGAACCTCAACAATTCCTCTATTAATTAAATCAAATATTCTTGAATGTGGTGGCATTGAAAACATAACAACAGTAGATATCAGCATGATAAGTCCGAGTAAAGTCCTCTTATTCAAAGAAAAATCCCTCCATCATTTGTATATTTTCCGTTTTTATTTTTACTTTAAGTGTGTCAAATGCATTTTTATCTTTCAATACTGCACATGAAAGAGCACAAATTTCATAGATGCGATTTTTTGTTAAAAAGTCATGATTGACCATCATATGCCATTCATTTGATACATTCTCAAGTTTGTCAATCTGAAAAAGTACCATTTCATATTGATTAAGCATAAAATGAGATAAAGTAATGCCTACAATAGAGGCCTCGTTCTTATTATAATCAATTGATAAATTGAAATCATAGATTGCCTCATGATATTCATTTGATAAAAAATGAACATAACCCTTTATCATTTGAGCAACTGCTTTCTCTTGCATTGAATCAGACATTTCTGTTAAAATCTTTGCGTACTCATTAGCACTTTCTTGGGAACCGTTTTCAATTGCATTTAAAGCCAACCTATGGTAAGCAGTAAAATTATTTGATATAATACACCCTGTTAGTAAAATGATTGCTAATGGTAAAAAAACAAATAAGTTTTTTTTCATATTGTCACCTCACAAAATGAATTATACCATCTTTGACGATTATTGATATCATGGATTTAGAAAGGATTAAAAAGGAGGATATATGGACTATAACAAAATCAAGATTGGGGATTCGTACACAAAAGAATTCATAGTAACAGACGAAAAAGTACGAACATTTGCAAAAATCAGCGGAGATGACAATCCCATACATGTAAATGATGAATTTGCAGCAAAATCAAGATTCGGGAAAAGAATTGCACATGGGATTCTTATCACTTCTTTTATTTCAAAGGTAATTGGTAGAGACTTTCCTGGCGATGGAACGATTTATGTCTCACAGCAAGTCAAATTTAAAAGACCTGTTTTTATAGAAGACAAGATTTCTGTAAGAATAGAAGTGCTTGAAAAGAACGATTCAAAAAACAGGATTATTCTTTCAACAGATGTTTATAATGAGCAGGATAAAAAAGTAATAGAGGGAACTGCAGAAGTAATGAAAGAATGAAGCCAATTGGACTTGATTTAAAGTTTTAATTATGATAGAATACATATCGTTTTGAGTGCAGGAATAGCTTCAATGGTAGAGCGCTGCCTTGGTAAGGCAGAGGTTGTGAGTTCGAATCTCATTTCCTGCTCCAATCAAGGTCTTTCGGTATTTATACTCCGAAAGACCTTTTTTTGTGGTAGTATAGAATAACTAAAAACAAAGTAGGTGTAAATTGAAAAGCGGTTTTGTTACTATATTAGGAAGACCCAATTCTGGAAAATCTACTCTTATTAATACTCTAATGGATCAAAAAATTGTCATTGTTTCGGATAAACCCCAAACAACATGGCATAGAATCAATTGCATATACACAGACAATAATTCACAGATTGTATTCACAGACACTCCGGGAATACACAAGGTCATCAATAACGTCAATCGTTACATGATGAAAGCTGTTGGTGAAGCCTTGGAAGGAATGGATTTAATATTATGGATTGTAGATGTCACTAAGGGATTATCAAAAGGTGAGGATTATGTCTACGAAAAAATCAGAGATATCAAAAAGCCTAAGTTGATTTTATTAAACAAAATTGACATTCTGGAAGCAGAGAAGGTACAACATTATTCAGCTTTGCTTCAAAAAAAATATCAACCGGAAGATATTATAACAATTTGTGCCAAAGACTTTCAGCAAAGAAATGGAATACTTGGTAAAATAAAAGAATTTCTCCATGAGGGTAGGCCTTACTATCCACCCGAAATGATGACTGATCGTTCTAATAAATTTATCGTTTCGGAAATAATCAGAGAAAAAATATTTAGAATCACTTACGATGAAATACCTTATTCTTGCGCTGTGTTTATTGAACACTTTTCGGATAAATCAAACGGTACTCTTGAAATAAGAGCTGAGATTTGGGTTGAACGAAAAACCCAAAAGGGAATGATCATCGGAAAAGAAGCAAAAATAATTAAACAGATAAAACTAAAAGCCAAAAAAGATATCCGATATCTCTTTGATCGATCAATTGACTTAGAACTATACGTCAGAGTAAAAAAAGATTGGAGACAAAAAGACTATTTGCTTAATGATGATCTATTTTTCTCATAGGATTATAAAATGATAGATCAAATTATCAATGAGATCATTAAAGTTATTAATTGTAAAATAAATTACTTCTATATTGTTGGAGGGATGCCACGTGATAATCTTTTAAAAAAGGAAATCAATGATGTGGATATTATCCTCCCTATTCCAAGAGACCACCCTTTTTTTACAACAAATAGAAATATTAAAAAAACGATTGGAACCGTTTTGAAAAAAATAAATGTAAATGGGAAATCACTCATATGTGAAATCAGTCCATTGCAAAAAGAAGATATAGATCAAGACCTGAAATCAAGAGATTTAACGATTAATTCTATTGCCTACAAAGTAGACATTGCCAGTAAAAAAACCGAGATTGTTGACCCCTGCTGTGGCATTAACGATTTATACAAACGGATATTAAGATGCTATCAATCAAAAAACTTGACTAACGATCCAATCAGGATGCTCCGTATCTTCAGATTTCAATCCCTATATGATTTTAATATAGATACATACACAACAATCAGTATTTCAAGAAATAAAGGCAAAATTAATGAAGGCCCATATGAAATGTTATGCGAAGAATTATCGAAACTTTTTTCTGGACCTTATTGTATCAAAGCTTTTAGAAACATGGCAACTACAGGATTACTAAGTGAAATGATCCCTGAAATGGGGCCTTTAATCAATTTCTTACATCAAGATCCTTACCACCACCATGAATCTGTTTTTGAACACAGTTTACAAGTTTTAGAGTTTTGTGTTCACAAAAATCTTAGTCTGGAGTATAGAGTAGCAGCGCTTTTTCATGATATTTCAAAACCCTCTGTTTTTGATGGAAAACACTATATTAACCACGAAAAAAAGGGGGCAATACTAACAAAACAAATATTAAAAAGATTTAGATTTCCAAATCGCTTTATCAATAACGTTTCAAATATTATTGATTCTCACATGATTCCATTTAATTCACACAAAAAGTTCTTTGAGATGCGATATAATATTGGTGAAAATGAGTTCAGAAATCAAATTCACTTCATTGAAGCAGACAAAACGGCAACAAATTATCTTTGGAATCAAACACAGGCTTTTCAAGACTTCATTAAGAACGTTAATATAGTTAATCGTTACGATGATTGTGGTTTTTTTGAACGATTAGAAAAATTGGTAAACGGAAAAATACTGTTGAGATATGGATTAAAATCAGGACCTGGGTTCCAAGAAATTTTAGACTATCTTAAGAAATACTTTTTCAAAAAACCTGATAGACTTTCAGAAAAAAACATAAAAATGTTGTTGGAACAAAATTTATTTTTCGAAGAGCATTACAATCATTTCAAATATGGGGTTCTTCAATCAAAACGAATCAGGGAATATATAAAAGGACAAGTGATTTATGGTTTACTCGAAGAAAGTGTTGAACTTTCACTTAAGAGTGGAATATTTTATTTCAATTATTTCTCTAAAGGAGAATTTATAAATTGGGAAAAAGAAAATCGAAAGTATTGTTGTTTGTTTTATTGATTCTAACTTGTCAGTTATTTTTTGCAACTGTTTCTGAAGACAATATCAAAACTTATAATGCACTCTATGAGTTACAAAAAGATCCTAAAAACTTAGAGCAAGCGCTTGATTGTACTTTATCTACAGTTATGTACGCGGAAGAAAATTTCCCTTCTCAATAAACAGCTGAAAGATTATTGAAGAGGATATATACAAAAATTGAGTTAACTGAGCAATTTGGCAACGATGATCTTGTATTGGTAGCAATTATCAAAGAATCCACAAATGATTTGTTAAATGCGCTTAAAACTGTTGATGAAGAAACTGATAAATACAAAAGCACTTATCACTTGTTAGATTTTGTTATAAAAGATTTTTCTGAGTTGATTCAAACCTTTCATTTTGAAAGGTTGAAAGAATACTTCGGTTTAAACAAACTACAGGACTTTCAACTAATCGAATCTATAAAAGGCGAACAAATGCAGACTCTTACTTCCCATATCATTGATACCATTATACAAAATGATTATTATCTAAACAACACAACTTACTCGGGAATCACAAAACTGGGCAAAGAAAAACTCTTAAATTATTTAAGTATACAAATGAACCCTTATTTGGATAAGAAGCTTGTTGAAACACTTGAAAAGCAATATTCACTTTTAAAGACTTACATTATGCTTTATGAAAATTTTTATGGTGATCAATTTGAAGAAAATATTCCGAAAGAAAAATACCAATATTTTTTGGAATTAGAGGAGTATTATAACTATTTAAGTAATGTAGAAATTTTGACAAGAAGATTTTTAACAGCTGAAAAACAAACTCTAAGTACCTTATTTCCGGTTTTCTTTGAATATATTAAAAAATATCAAACCATTACCTTGAAAACTGATAAACTAAACGCTTCTGTTTTAAAAATGGTTAAAAATGCCTCCACAAGGTTTTCATACGATAAAAATGAACTGTTATTTGAAAAATTTGATTTATCTGAGTTATCAGTATCAAATGAAGAAATTAATGAAAGTTTAAAAAGTCTTTCTTCCGTATTGAAAACCAAAAGCAAGGAAGAGGAACCAGCTGCACGTATTGTGGTAACTGAATTGTTTAAAAAACCAATATTCGGTATTTATGCCATAGTAGTAATCACTCTTTTGATTTTATTTATCTTATTATTACCATTAAAGTTAAAAGGTACATTATATAAAAACATTGGCTTATCATCAAAAGCTTTAACACTATTTGAAAAAGCTGCAATAAAATACCCCATGGATCCTGATATACATATTAAAACAGCACAAATTTATGAAAAACTTGGAAGAGAGGAAGAAGCAATGAATGAATACAAAATAGCATCAAAAGTTTTAGACATGAAAGAAGATTAATTAGATGATATGGATGAAATTTGAAAAATACTTCTTTTGGGGAATCATCGCCTTAATGGCTCTTTTATTGGCAGCTTATCAATTTTTTCCTCTAAAATACCATAAAGAAATAAACAGCGTTGCAGCAGAAATGGAAATAGATCCATCTTTCATTTCCGCTGTTATTAAACTCGAAAGTAACTTTAACGAACTAGCATTGTCTCATTCAGGGGCTTTTGGACTGATGCAGCTGATGCCTGAAACTGCTAATTGGCTGGCAGAACAACAATCCATTCAAGGAAGTTGGAGAGAGCCTATGAATAATATAAAATTAGGATCTTTTTATTTAAAGAAACTTCAAACAGAATTTGACAATGAAGTTCATCATACTTTAAATGCCTACCATATGGGACCTACAAGGCTTAAAGAAGTATTGGCAAATAACCAAGATTTTAAAAAAACCAATTACACAAAACGCATCAATTTATATCATTTAGTATACAGAATACTCTATGATGGTTTTTTTATCTATCCGGGAGAGTGATATGATTTTATGATCGAAGCACATCAATTAGTTAAAACATATAAAAACGGAGAAATAAATGTAAAAGCCCTTGATCATGTATCTTTAAGTGTAAAAAAAGGTGAAATTGTTTCAATACTTGGGCCTTCGGGATGTGGAAAAAGCACTTTACTCAACTGCTTATCCGCAATTGATAATCCTGATGAGGGTAGGATCATGATCAACGATCATAATATTTTAGGGATGAACGATAAAGCTGTCACCAAATTCAGAGCTAAAAATATGGGATTCATTTTTCAATTTTACAATCTTATACCTGTTTTAAATGCCCTTGAAAACGTAGAGCTTGCATTACTTGCACAAAATTCCAAGATCAAAGATACGAAAATAAATGCAGAATGCGCCTTAAAAAAAGTTGGTTTAAACGATCGTTTGAAACATTTTCCTCATCAATTAAGTGGTGGCGAAAGACAACGAGTCGCTATAGCAAGGGCATTAGTTCATAACCCCTCAATTATATGGGCTGACGAGCCAACGGGAGCTCTTGATACTAAAACAGGGAACACTATCATGGATTTAATCTTGGACTTAAACCAATCAGAATCTGTGACATTTGTTATCGTTACTCACGATGATAGAATCGCGAATTTTTCAGACAGAATCTTGAAAATGGACAGTGGCAAATTTTTACAAGGAGAGTCCCTGTGAGTTTTTTTATCACAATAATTGTTGCTATTTTAGTACTTATTTTTATCCTATTGATTAGCAATAAAAAAATCAGAAAAATCGCTTTCAGAAACCTTTTCAGAAAGAAGGCACAGACAATATTGATAATCCTGGGATCAATGATAGGGACTGCAATGATAACAGGATCTTTGGGAATAAACGATTCAATGAGTCTTTTTTTATATTCACAAATAAAAAATGATCTTGGTCCCATCGATGAGATCATTTACAAGGGGAATCAAGACAAATATTCATCTTTTCAAAAAGGAATTGTAGATGGATTTTGTCAGGAAGCACAATCGAATTTATTTATTGACGGATGTTTAAATACTTATTATATGGAGGGATCACTTAGTTTCACCAGCACACGCATCAAAAACCCCTTAACTGATATCTCTGTTAAAATAATTGCATTTGATTTTTCAAATCTGAACTTTTTTGATATTCAAAACAAAAATGCTAATAAATTTATCATTTCACAAAACTTAAAGGAAAAAATAGCTTCTGTTGGAAACGGTGAATTATTTCTTTCTGAACAGGCTAATTCATTGTTTGATATCGGAAAGCCTAAATTTAAGATCACAGAATATGTTACAACAGACAATATACCCCGATTAAATGCAATAAGCTCAAATTTTGAAGGAAATTATACTATGTTCATTGATATTGATGAATTCTATCAATTCTTTCCTGAAAAAGAAAATGATATCAATCTTATGATGATATCAAACACCGGTGATTGGTTAAAAGGAAATACTATGACAAAAAACGTTATTTCCTTTTTTAAAAAAAGTGATTTATCAAGTTTGGGATATCAAATGTATGCGGTAAAATTAGACAGTTTACAAAAAGTTGGTAATGCAAATATAGGTTACTTATTTTTGTTCTTAAGTGTTTTTTCCATTATATCGGGTATCTTTTTGATGATTAGCACTTACTCCATGATGGCAAAGGAAAGGGAAATTGAAATAGGGATGTTACGCGCAGTTGGGTATTTTAAAGCTGATATTGGAAAGATGTTTTTCCTTGAAGGTATTTTTTATTCAGTTTTATCGACTTGTTTTGGAATATTCGCAGGCATTTTTTTAACCAAATTCATTCTTTCAAGAATAACGGGATTTGTCCTTAAAATATCAAATCGTTTTTTAAATGCAATTGGATCCAATTTCCTTTCAATGAATGAAATTCCTGATTTTGAGTTTTATATCAGTAATCAAAATATTATCGTTTCATTTTTAATAGGGATATTTATTTCATTGATAATTATATTCTTTTATTCAAAGAAAATATCAAAAACAGGCATTGTTAATGCTATTAGAGGAAATGAAACATATTTTTCCGCAAAACATAGACAGCAACTTTTTACACGGATACTACTGATATTAATTTCACTTTTTATTGTTTTTCAGGGAATTGATAATGGTGACCTTTTATTTTCTTCACTTGGCTTCATAATTTTATTCATAGGCATAGCTCTGAATCAACTGAAAAAGAAGAAATTTCTTTTCAATCTAATATTGATTTCTACAATTGTCATCACGATTTTTTTGGAAGTGGATGTTTTTTCTAATGCAGAATATGCCTTAATCATTGTAATGATGAAACCTTTCATTCTTCTTATTTCTTTACCTATTTTGTTGCTTAGGAATTTAGAAGTTTTGAGATCACTCTTTTCAAGTAGGTTTTTTTCAAAATTAACAGATCCCTTTATCACAAAGATAGCATTCGCATATCCGAAAAAGGAAAAAGGTAAGACTCGGTTGATTGTTACCATCTATTCTTTGGTGCTGTTTATAATTGTAATTGTAACCGTTATTCCTCATTCTCAAATGATTGGAATCAAAAAAAGCAGTGAAACCTTATTCTGGGGGTATGACGCCTTTATCCCGGATTTTTTAAACTCCAACAAAAACTACAAAGAGGACATTAAAAACAAAGCTTTTACAAATGATATCCAGGAGATTACAGGATTTATTATTGAAACCAGCAGTGGGACGCAAAGGGCATTTTTAATTCCTCAAAATTTTAATTTTCCTTATCAACAGGGTAAATGGTACCCCGCTTCTGATTCTAATACTCTAACAGAGGCAATCGACAAACTAAAGGAAAACAAAAGAGCGTATATAGTCATTTCAGGTAGAGAAAATGAAACGACTGAGACTGGTTCAAAACAGATTCAGTTATCCGATAATTTTATTAAACTGGGGACTTTTTTCTTTGATAACATCACTTTTTTTCAGGGAATCCTTTTAACAGATGAAACGCAAATTCAAACTGAGGATTTCAGTCAATACGATTTAATAAAATTCTCAGGAAAAACCGATGAAGAAATTAACAAAAACAAAGAAGAATTCAGAATTTACAGCGAAAAAAACGGCTTATTTGCCATAACTAACGATGATGTCATTGAAATATCCGCGATAGCCATACAGGGTATGATTAAAATATTGAACGCATTTCTCTATTTTGGTATGATAATTGGTATCATGGGGATTTCAATTACAATGTACAGAGCTTTTTACGACAGAAAAAAAACCATAGGAATGCTCAAAGCCCTTGGATTTACAAAACGTCAAATCTTTTTATCTTTTTTAACCGAAACGACTATTATAGTGGTTATAGGACTTTTTATTGGAATTACTTCTGGTATAATTAGTGGAGAGCAAATTAATACCGTATTTTCGCAGTTAGGAGCACCCGGTGGAGAAAAACTTTACGTTCCCTGGGGGAATCTAATTATGGTATCTGTAACATTCTACATCGCTTCAATTATTTCCGTTCTCATTCCAAGTTACAACGCTTCTAAAATAAATCCCGCCGAAGCGCTAAAAACATTAGAATAAGTGAGGTTATTTATGACGATTAAAGACTTTATTTCAATTATTGAATCACGGATTCCCAATAGCATTCAGGAAAGTTTTGATAACTCTGGTATACAAATTGGACCTTTCGACAAAGAACTGAGAAATCCATTATTGGCTTTAGATGTATCTGAAGAGGTTGTGGAAAAAGCTATAGAAATGAACAGTAATATGATAATATCTCATCATCCTTTTTTTTTCAATCCATTTAAAAATCTCATAACAGATAATATCAAAACGAAATTGATTCAACTGTTATTTAAATATGAAATAACTCTTTACGCATGTCATACTCCCATTGATAAAATTGATGGAGGGATGAATGATTATTTTAGCAAACTCATCGGTTTAAAAAAAATCAATGGGATTATTGATTCAGGAAAAAGAGAAATTTTCAAGGTCCAGGTTTTTGTCCCAGAAAGCCACAAAGATATGATTATCGACAAAATCGCGGAGGTTGGTGGAGGTTGGATAGGCAATTATTCCGAATGCACCTTCTCATCATCTGGTATTGGAACTTTTAAACCACATGAAGGGACAAATCCTTATATTGGAAGGCATAACGAAAGGGAATATGCAAAAGAAGTTAAAATCGAAACCGTCATCCCAAAAGAAGAAGTCGATGTACTAATTAGAGAAGTAGAAAAGGTACACCCTTATGAAGAAGTTGCTATGGAGGCCTTCCCTCTTGATAGACCAGTGTTTCATCATTACCTTTGTAGAAAAGGAGAATTAAAAGATTCAACAACGTTATTTGAAATAATTGAAAACCTGAAGAATAAAACACAACAAAAAAGCATTCGGTACAATGGAAAAGATAATAAGATTGTTAAGAGAGTAGCTGTCTGCACAGGTAGCGGTGCCAGTCTTATAAGATATATTTTAAATGAAGAGATCGATGCTTTTATCACTGGTGATGTAGGATACCATGATTTCCAATTTGCTGAAGAAAATGGAATATCCATAATTGAAATAACGCATAACCATACTGAAAAATATTTTCCTTATGTTTTTAAGGCGTTTTTTAAAGATTTGGACACGAAATTCCAAAGCCATTCTTTTTCCTTTTTAAAGGAGTTTTAAAATATCTAAAATTATAGTATAATAAAGCACAAAACAAATTCTGTTATCATGGGAGGTAGTTATGGCACTTTGGATAATATTGGGAATTGCTGCAATCTTGGCAATATGGATTATCGCCACATACAACAAACTTGTCACAGAACGTAAAAAAGTCCAAAATTCTTGGAGTCAAATTGATGTTCAGTTGAAAAGGAGAAGCGATTTAATCCCAAACCTCGTTAATTCAGTTCGAGGATATATGAAACATGAAAGTGGTACTTTGGAGAAAGTAATGGAGGCAAGAAACAAGGCTGTTAATGCCGGTTCTCAAAATCAGAGAATGGAAGCAGAAGGAGAATTAAGCGGTGTCCTTGGAAGACTTTTTGCAGTTATGGAAAACTACCCAGATTTAAAGGCAAATCAAAATGTCATGTCTTTACAGAATGAATTAACACAAACAGAAGATAAAATTGCCTATTCTAGACAATTCTACAATGATATCACGATGAAATATAACACAGCGATAGAAGTTTTCCCGGGAAACATCATCGCAAATCTTTTTGGATTCAAAGCTTTTGATTTTTTCCAGATTCCCGAATCAGAAAAAAATGCACCCACAGTCAATTTGGAAATGTAATTCATAAATTTTTACGATATATTCATATATGACTATTGACAAAACCATAAAATAATGGTACTATACATCCGCTGCGCAAAATTAAGCATGCAAGAATTAGAACTAGCATGAAATTACTGGAAAAAACTTAAAGCTCAATTTTTGCACATTAAGATCCAGTATGAAGTTTTTCGAAGAAAAACTTCTAAATTCAATTTTTGCGCAGCAAAAAATGAATAGGTCATTGAAAAACGGACAACGATAGAAGCAAAACCAGCGAGAATTAAACAA
>CAZVPY010000014.1:0-19066 GCA_964629135.1 uncultured Thermotogaceae bacterium
TGCATAGCGATGAAGAAGACCCGGAACTGATGTTTCAGGATTGGGAAAACATTCCTTCGGCGTTTATCGGTGAAAGTTGGCTATCGGACAAATTTTTCGAGTTCATGGAAGCCATTTCAAACCTAAGCGAAACCGAGCAGGAAGCGTTTACCGCTTGGCTCAATTACACAAGTAACGACTTGTCTTCCGAAGATATTGACGATTTGATTTCATCGTTTGAAGATGACTATCAAGGTAAGTACAGAAGCGAAGAAGATTATGCTTACGAAGTCGTTGAGGAATGCTATGACTTACCGGAATTTGCGAAAACTTACTTCGACTATGAAAAATTCGCTAGTGATTTGTTCATCAGCGACTACTGGTACGAAGATGGTTTCGTGTTTCGCAGGTCGTGAAACATACCTGTCAAACGAAAAGGCGAAGCAATTCGCCTTTTCGTTTTGATTCTCAGATTTCGCAAGACAGAATGTTTACTCGCGGTAAACCCTTCGGAGTTCATGCGGTTATCTTAGACTTAGGTACATAAAAAATGATATCTCTAATGATTTTTTTATCGATACCTGCTTTAAGTGAATCCAATAGAGAATCATAGCTTATTGGGAAGCTCTTATCTCGGATCAAGTGCATCCAATTCACATCCGTTTTTGCAAATGCTTGTGTAAGTCTTGTTAGTATTACCTGTGCTAAGGATGATTTATTAGGGGATGGAATAAAATTATAAATTATATAAGAATCGGTTTCTTCTACCTTTTCTTCAAGTATTAAAGAGAATGACAATGCGAGAATTCCTTTGTCAATATCTTTTACTTCAATTCCAGTATCGTCTGAACAATAAATGGAATCAATTACAGCATCATATGTTGTCTCATTATCTTTTTGTTCAACGACGCCAAGTTTCTTTTATTCCTGTCTCGGTACCAGTAAATTGTCTCGTTAAAATTTCTTTCTTTATTTTAGTCCAATGACGCCCAGTAAATTGTCATGTTGCAGATCGCTTTCTTACTTAGGCGGAAGAAAAATTTTAAAAGTCAACTGGGGTAGCAGGCACACTCTTTGCCAAGCTTAGGTGATAAGGTTGGCCTGTGCGGCTTGGCAATGTGTGTGACTGCTTCTGTTTAGCAATTGTAAAAGCTCTAAAAATCCCTATTCCAAAGAGGTAATCTTCCATGAATTTCGAAAAAACGCTGAATTAAGAGACCTTCAACAAATCCAGGGAGATCTTTATTCTTTGTATCAAATGTTACAAACCAATAAATGTCTAATGCATCAATATTCTCCTTCAAAATTTGTGATTCAAAAAAGGCTTGTTTGTAAAGTCCTTCTTGTTTATTATTCAGGCAACTGTTTAATCCTTGATCTTTGAACTGCCCATTTTGTTTAATAAGGCCAGATTTACTAATATAAACAAGTTCAATTCTACCATATGATAAACGAATAATATAATAAACACCCGGTAAGTCAGGAACGCTTTTGCTTATTTGCTTTAGGTTATCTCCTTTTTTAAAAAAGACGTGTCCATTATTTTTATATTTTTTAATCTCGTCAAGCATGCTAACTGATAGTATTTTAAAATCGCTTATAAAATTATACGTTCCTTTGGATTAAATTATTGGAAAAGTGAACTTACAAATGTCAATCAAGACTAGCAATCTCAAGTATCAAATCTTCAATAATTTCGACTCTATCTGAATCTGATCCATATGGTAAAGCACTCTCAATTCCCTCAGAAAGTCCATCATTTGCAAATAACCTTTCGCATTCTGTCTTTAAATAGTTTTTAACATCCTCATCTGCATTTCTAATGTCTTCTAATATGCTGGTACAATTATCAAGGATATAAATAATGTCTTCAAAATCATGACTTTGCCTTAAATCAGTTCCTCCACGGTCATTATGTGCCTCAACCTTAGCAGCTAAATAATATTCTGGTGGAAACACAAATATTTCAGAACCATCAGGAAGCGTTTTTGGAATTTTATTTCCTACTCCACCCGGATACCATTGATTGTTGAAACCTAGGACATTCTCATCTGTAGGCATCACATCAACTTTAATGTCTTGATAAATCCATCTACAAATAGGTGCACCTTGAGACGTATCATTTACAAACCCTTTGGCTCTTAGTTCTTCTTCAAGTTCTGTATGCTCTCTATACGTCCTTAATTCTATTGTGCAATCTACATCCTGTGTTGGCCTGATATCTGATGAAGCGGGATCATCTGCATATAATTCAGCAACAGCTCCTCCAACAAATACTATTTCGTCTTTTAAATCTCCTAATCCATCTGCCACAATTTGTAGCATATCAATATTGTCACTTGGCATATTTCATTCTTTTTTCTAATTCTTCTATCGCAATCTTAATTTCCCTCGCTCGGCCAACTCGCAGAGTGTCAGTAAGCGCAAGTAATTCATATAAAGATTTGTCTTTTTGAGCAATCTTGGGTACGGTCTTATATAGAGGTTCTATTGACTGTCCTCTTTTAATTCCTTTTGCATAAGGCCAAACATATATATCTTCTCCTTGAGAAATATTTTCACTTATTGGAGGTGCAGAATGTGCTGTTGGTATTCCTCGGACAATTGCTCCTGGTTCAACCGGGAATACATACTTTAATCCATAAATTAGAAACTCCTTAAATGAATTCGGATTAACACTTTTCTTTTTACCGTCAATTAGTTTGGCAATTTTACTTCTGTTTAGTGCTTCTGATACCTCAGAAGGGCTTAAATTAAGTGCATTAGCAATATCAATATTACGCCATACTTGATTCTGCATTGATATTATTTTTAGCAACACTACAATGTCTTGCGGGCGCATTCCATTATGTTTCTTCATAATCTCTATTTTTAATTCGCGATTCGCGAATTGCAAATATAGCACTTAAATTAATTTATGCAAAATATAAAGATCTAGTATTTAATTCAATTGCTGTAAGAGTTCCATATCCATTCATATTTGAATATACACAACCAGTATCGAGATTAATCACATTCTTATTACTAAGAACTATTTCTTTGCAAACATCAACAGTAATAGGTCGATGTCCATGAATAATAATCTTGTTCTTAAGCAATGGATTTTCATATGTCTGCTTACATAGCCAAATCATGGAATACTTATCAGCAAAAGGATTGATATCGGAATCATTAAATCCAGCATGAACAAAAAGATATTCCTCAAAAGCAAAATAATTAGATAATCCTTTGAAGAATTCAATGTACTTTGGTTCAATATCTTTCAAAGTGGTTATATTAAAACTCTTAAGTGTCTCAGAACCTCCATTTTGAATCCATTTTGAAGTTTGTTCTTCATCATTATAAGCATCGAGTAACATTGATTCATGATTTCCCAGAAGCGGAACAATATCAAACCCATGTTCTTTTAAGTCAATTATATAATCGATAACTTCTTTGCTCTGAATACCTCTGTCAATGTAGTCTCCAAGTAGAATGATTTTATCACTTTTTATTAATCGGATTTTCTGTGCTAGTAATACTTGAAATGCATTGAAACATCCGTGTATATCTCCGATAACAAATAATCTTTTATTCATAGTTTCAATCTTTGAAATACCAATTTCAACATTGGGTAAATTTGTTTGAATTGAAGATATTAAACATCAGGAATTTCTTCTATATTCTTAACAAGTCGTTTAATAGTTTTTTCAAATTGCTTTTCAATTTCACATTCCCAAATCACGATTACTTTCCAATTCTCTTTCTTAAGCGCTTTAATGTTATTAGCATCTTTCTTTACATTACGTTCTAATTTTTCTTTCCAAAATTTTAAGTTGCTTGATGGAATTCTGCCTTCGCTGCATTTTTTATGGTAGTGCCAAAAGCAACCATGGACAAATATTACTGAATGATACTTTGGTAAAACGATATCAGGTTTACCTGGTAAGTCCTTTTTGTGAACTCTAAATCTAAATCCTTTCCTGAATAGTGCTGAACGTAAGATCATTTCCGGTTTAGTATTTCTCCCCCGGATTTTACTCATTACTTCACTTCTCTTTTTTTCTGACCAAATATCCACTGAGTTTTCAGGGTTGAATTATTTTATTGTCAATCAAAAAACTTTTAATTGAATTTGCAACTGCTTCTGCCAGAGGGACTGGAACCCCATTCCCAATCATTTTAAATTTTTTTGATAATGGTAAATCTGCTGGTACAACATAAGTATCAGGTACCCCTTGTATTCTCAATGTCTCGCGCACCGATAATCGTCTGTGCCGATATGGATGCAAATGGACTTCATTATTACCGTAACACGCCGTTGGACTATATTTGAAGCGGTGTAATCGTTTGAATGATGGTCTATTTGTTTCACCTTCCTTAATTGCATCTAATTGATCTTTGGTTGAATATAATTTGAAATACTCCTTTGAGTTCGGAATTTTTTTCTCTTCTCTGTATGGAACCAAGCAATTTTCAACACACAACTCTATAGGTATATTTTCTGGTTTAATCAATTTTTTTCCAAAAGGAACGGCAACTGGCCATTTGAATTTTGTTAGGGAATTTTGATAAATCTGATTAATAGGAAAAGGGAACCAATCTGCAAACAGATTTTGATTAATTATCTTTTCATCTAATTTGTCCTTTTTTATGCCAATGAAAAAAACTCTTTCCCTGGATTGAGGAACCCCAAAGTCTAACGAATTTAACGTTTTGTGATCGATATGATATTCAGGCTCAAGACCATTTAAGAGAGTTTGTAAATATTTTTTGGTCGATTTGGTTTTTGTCAAACCAATTACATTTTCCATTACAAAAAATGTTGGCTTCAATTCAATTATTTTATTAAAAAATACAATTGTTAGTTTACCTCTTTTACCATTAAAACCTTCCATATTTCCCATTATGCTAAAATCTTGGCAAGGGGGACCACCAATTATTCCAAAAATCTCTGGTTTGCCTTTTGGAAAAGCTTCTGATAAAATTTCCTCAGATTTTATTTCAGAGATGGATTTGGTATTGAAAATTTCTGCTTTTATTCCATTACCTCTAGATACCCTCCAAGATGTAATACCTGAAGCATGAAGTTTGGCAAATACCTCATCTATTTCATTTGTCCAAACAATTTCAAAACCAGCCATTTCAAATCCCATGTCTAAGAAACCTCCACCCGAATAGAAAGAAAGTATCGGAATTTTATTTTCGTTATAATTATTCATAAATTACTGTTGTCTTTGTTGTAGAGAAAACTAATTCTGCAGCTTCCTTCCATAAATTAAAAATACTTATTCGCTTGTCAATTCTGGCATTTAAATCATCATATTTTGTAGAATGGAAGCCAGTTACTGTTATGTTACTTTCTCTATTTTCAAGAAGGATATTAATATTTCCATTATGATATTTGACAACATTTCTAATAGTCCCTGAGACATCATTAAAAGTATGCTTGAATTCTAAAAGTTTTGAAAAAGAGGAACATGCAGGTCTATATAAACAATATTTGCAATTTTTTTCTGAAGGGTTTGCTTTATATGTTCCATCGATAATACTTTGATTTATTGTAGCTAATAGTTTCTTAGCTTCCATAAAAATACTCTCGCATTCTGATTGTGTAAATGCTACTGCAAATTTTTGTTTTGTCAAATCTATCAAACTCAATTTAGATGGGAACTTACCTGTGTTCTCAAAATAAAGTTGAGCATAAAGCTTTAATTGATCAGTATACTCCTCTTTTATTTTTGAAAATATTTCTCCGTCATCATCCAAAACATCCTGAGTAATTGCACCGGTTTTGAAATCAATAATTTCGTTTCCCTGTTCATCTTCAATAATTAAATCAACTTTGCCAGCAATTAGTTTGTCTTTTGATTCCAACCACTTTTCTGAGTAAAATTTTACTTTACTTGCTGATTCGGGATTTTCACTGTTTTTTTTCAAATGTTTTTTTAAAAGAACTTTCTTCATTCCGAAGTCCTTTACATTTTTCTGGAGAGGAACAAAAAAATCATAACCAAGTTGTACTAAATTTTCCTCTTGTAAAATTACCTGCTTATCAAATAATATATTGAAATCATTTTCATTCTTAATTAAACCTTTCGTAATCATTTCAAGCATTGTATGTAACACTTTTCCAAAATAAGCATTCGGGGAGACAGGTAATAACGGTTTACTCTCAAAAGCTGCCGCCAACAGAGATTTGTACGCACAATTTTTCATGGAATAAAAATGGCTCGGAGAAATTCTGACGATTTCTCTGTACACTATTTTGTCAATTTTATACATTATCTGTTGACTAATTTTTCATAGCACCAACCGGGCCTCCGGTGTAAGTTAAATGTGTCAATGATGCTAAGAGTCCCATTTCTACTACTTGTGTATTCCTCAATCTCTGCTTTCGTTTCTGCCAACCAGTTTGCTTCTCTTATATTTCTTAAATCCCAAAATGGATGCACAATCATTATAACATTCTTTTGATTTCTTCCAGATAAGAGAACAGGTAGCCTATTAATTTCATTTGAATGAGAAAGGCCAAAACTTTGGCCAAAACTATTTCTTAATTCAGTTGCAAATTGAAGCCAGCTACTTAATTCAATATAGTCACTGAAATTTCCATCTGTTCCACAGACATAATTTGGATCATTTAGGACTCTCATCATTCCCAAACCTAATCTCCAATCAAGCAAGCTATGATAGTTCATATTCCTATAAACTTTTAAGCAATCATAGCAGGCATCTTTGCATCTATGTTCATGTGCTTGTGCATGAATCTTACCTAAATAATTATTTGAATCTTGAGGATTCATTGTTTCAGAAAGAATGTTCAAAAAGTTGTTGAACAAATATCTCACGAAACCTGAACCATTGGGTAATTCATCTGTCAAAATAATTTCTGCAATTCTTCTATCTGTTCCGTCATCAAGGATTTTCATTGATATGTCTGCAATCTCAATTTCAGTCGGGTCAACATCAAGCTTGTCAGCCAAAATTCTTTGCAACAAAAAAGCAGCTGAATAATACCCAGAACGGACACCATTCGATTGAGCCTTAATATGCTGTAAATCTGTTTCTCTTGAAAACATATTCAGATCCAATGCCAGAGGGACTGAAGAAGGGGCTATTCTGAAAATCTCAGTTTTCTTATTGCTTGCCAACGCAATTTGCTCGTCTTGCCCCGCTGCGTTGTTCTGAAGAAAAATTGAATAACCGTTTGCATTTGAGTTTACAGCTAAGTCATTTATTAACCACTGGTCATTAAACCAATAACCGATTACTGAATTAAAAGGGAAACGGTTGTTTGTATTATAGAGCCTTCCGGTAAAATACCTATCTGAGTTTGTGTTTACACGCCATGTAACATCTTTGTCACTGATAGTCAAGTCAGCATTATTTACTATTTGATGTTGGTCAGGATTGGCAGGGTCATTTATTTTTTCTGCAAATATAGGAGGCCTTGATAGAAGTAATTCTGAATCGTCTTTCGAATCACTACCCGATGAAAGATTTGTTCTGTATGCTCTTGGTGATTTCAATTTAACTGGTCTTTGATATTTTTCAGGATTTACTTCACCACAATTTGGACAACCATCAAATTGATTTTGTTCTTCCAGCTCTGTTTTTCTATCTTCAGAATAAGTTTCAAAAAATCCACATGCTCTACATCTTACAAACCAGCGATTCAATGAAAATGGAAGTTGGTTACTTGTTATTGAATTAGTTACAGTTTCTCTTCCTTGAATCCTAGTATTAATTATATCACTCGTGAAGCCGATTACTTGATGAATTGCTTTGTCTTTTGTTTTTTGGGCTCCGGGGGCAAATTCATAAATAGCCATAGATTGGGGTCTGTCGATTGTAAGTGGCTCTAAATGATTGTTGATGCCATGATATAAATTTCTAATAGTAGTAGGCATCCCAAACATTGGAAGAATTCCACCTTCTGCTAATTTTTCCGAAACGTCTGTTGTAGCAATTTCTTCATTGTTGATTACGCTTTGAGCTTTTTCAATTAATCCATTAGTACCTGACGTATCTGTTATCCATATAATGAAATCATTTCTCTTTGCAAGTAATGCAGGTGCTATTAAAGCATCAATAGTCTCTTCGATCTTAGTCCTATTATTGTTTATCCAGTGTATGATTTGCTCTTTATAGTCAGTCCAATTTACTTGTAGGTCTCCAATGTTCCCAAACTCTCCATGAACACTTGATTTTTCATCGTTCGTTATGTCAATGCCTTCATCGATGTATGCTTTTCTTAAGATTTCTTTAGCAAGTAACCTTTTGAAAATTCTATCCTGATTCATTGTTAGGAATGGAGTAGGGGGGGAATCACCCGTAATCTTATGAGGATTTGAAAAATAGAATTCGTCATGGCTTCGACCTCTGCAAAATGTTAGAATCACTGAGTATGCTTGTCCTCTCCGGCCTGCCCTACCTACCCTTTGTTGATAGTTGAATCTCTGTGGTGGCATATTTCCTAACATTACTGCTTGCAATGCTCCTATGTCAACACCAACTTCAAGAGTTGTTGTTACGCTCAACAAGTCAATAGTTTTTACTTGCCTCCTTCCTTCATCCGGCAAAATAATATTTCTGAAATGCCTTTGTCTTTCAAACTGGTCATCTGTTTGTCCTGTCAATTCTTCGCAATGCAAACGAATTGGTTGTCGTTGTCCTTTAAGTGCATTGTATGAGAGATAATTTTCTTCCCAAATTTCATCACATATTCTGTCGTGTTGTTGTTGTAAGGGAGTAACGGAATATGTGCAGATACCTCCACTAAAGTGTAAATGTGGTCTGCTTCCTCTTGGGCTTGTCCAGACTTGATCAGTTGCTCGTGCAACTTTAATATATAAATTTTCAATTTGAATACCAGTATCACCAACAAGAATACCTCCTGTTGAAAGTGTATTGAAAACAGCATCCCCAATTTCAGTTTCTTGTTTTGAATATCTGACAGCAACAGCCCGGATATATTTTTTTACTTGTCCTGGAAGATCTCGGTATGTAATGAAATTAAAGGGGGTGGTATCATCAACCTTGTTATGCTTGTACTTATCTCCTAAAATTCTGATTGTAGAGTTGACAATTTGTACAAATTCATCTCTACTTATTGCGACACCATTTGCTTGATCAGTAATGGTTTGTAAATCAGGATTGATGCTTACATATCCAAGAGCAGAAGATTCAAACGAATAAAAAAGTGAACCGAAAAACATTGATGCAAGATTTGTGAAAGTTCCGTCTCTCATTTCTGTAATGAATTCATCACTAACACCAGCATTCCATTCGTCCCTGTCAAAATCTATCAATTCAAACCAAGGAACAAATCTGCCGTTAAGTGGTTTTGATTGTAGTGAAATGTCATTACCCCCTGGGTTTATACCCAATTTTACAAAATGTTTAATAAGTGGAGCCAGGTTTATGGAGTTTGTGATATGAACTAATCCCCTTACATTTATCAGGAGTGAACGATATTCATTCAATTTTGAAATTGCTTCATCTTTTTCTCGTAACCTGGTTGAATTCGTTCCTATATAGTTTGATTTGTCAAACAAATATTCTACCTCATCATAAATTGTCGCTGAACTCTCTTGTAGTTCAGTTTGCTTGGCTGTATCACCTCTATCAAGTGCGTTTATGATTTGAAAACGCAACATTAAATTTGTATGGAGCTCACTTACTAATATTTCCCTCAGCAAATCTGTGAAGTGATTCCTTTCAATTCCGTTTGCAATTTGTGCCGCATCTTCACGGCTGTCAGAAAATACTACTAATTTTCTTTCTGCCTCGTTGTCTGGCAATTGATACATCAACTCCTTCGCAAACATTTGTGTAGTTTTAGCGAAACCGGTTCTAAACCCCCTTATTGAAGTAAATTTCCTTTTTGGAATATCTTGCCTTCTTTTTTGATTATTTAAACCACAACAAGGACAAACATTTGGTAATGCCTTGTGGGTTTCTCTTGAATCAATGTTTCCAGTTGCATCAGGGAAAGCAATGTCTCTGTTTGAACCATTTAGTGTAATCGTGAAGTAATATCCTTTTATCCAGTTGATGCTATCCGAGGTTGCTTTGTCGTGTGAAAAATCAATATCACCTGAAATGCAATTGAGCGAAGCCGGAATCCAATTGGCTTCGTAGTCACCTTGATTAAATTGATTAACAGTCGTCTGTCTCCAATAATCTGCAGGAATTCCATGTTCCCTGTCATGCATAGTAAATTCTTGATTTCCGCAAGGCCAAAAAACAGCGAATTCTTGGAAACTTCTTTTTTCAACAAGTTTTGCTGGTGTTTTTTCCGGAATGCCTTCGATATTAGGACTTATTGGGAGCAATTCAAAAGAATGATTGCCTGATTCATTTCTCGTCACCAATCGACTTCCTCCAAATAGTGTTGTTCCACAATTATCACAATAGAGTAATTCTAAAATCCGGTAACCTCGTTCGGAGTTTATTCTGGTTGTTGAATAAAGTTTCCCAGCTGTTCTATCTCCATCAGCAAAAAGAGGATTATCAATATCATCTGAATTTACTGAGGTCCAAATCCCTTCTATGTTTCTAAAAAAGTAATGAAACCTGAAACGAGGTAACTTCCTTTCATCAGGTATTCCATTTGCAATTGACAAATATTCTGGTTCATCCAAAATTGCTCTTACAATGAGCAATCCTCTCAATGCATTTTGCAAATCTTCTTCTGAAGTTGTGCTTTCAAAGATTGTTTCAGCGAAATAAATTCCTGTAGCATCATCTCCATTTGCTTTAATTGAACAAACTGCTTTATAATCATTACAAGGGGAATACAATCTTTCTTTAAGTTGTAAAGACGGATTTGTAATTACTAAGAGTAATTTTTCAATACCGGTTCCTTGTTGTGTTATGTTGAAAGTCATTGCTAACTGTGTTGCTGCTGCTTCGCAAATTGCAATAAATGCTTGGCTTGTGGTATTTCCTTTTACCAAAGAGAATAGTTCTCCAATTTCTTTGAAAGGTTTAACCGGAAGTTTTCTTCCGTCTTCAGGAAAAGGAACAACGGGATTATTTATTCCTTCAATAAGTTTGAACTTTCTATCAAAAAATTCATGACTTACTCCAAAAAAATCACAAACAAAATTTTTACTGGCTTCATTTCCAGCTTCAAATGATGCACTTGATGCAAGTATTCTTAACTGTGGATGATGTGGATGTAAACCTAAACGGTTAAGCACAAGTTTGAGAAGGTATGCTACCTCTGTGCCTTGTGTGCCTCTATACAAGTGCAACTCATCAATGATTAAATGAAAAATCCGGTTTGATTTTGCTGTTAATCTTTGATCTTCTGGCAAATCTTCACAATCCAACCACATTTTTGTCTCATCAAAAATTCCAGAATCAATCTCTCGCATCAACATAATGCTCAACATGGAGTAGTTTGTAATGAGAATGTCTGGTGGTGCAACTTGCATGTCGAATCGGCTTCTCATTTCTGAACCGTCCAAGCGTTGGAAGAATGACTTTAAATCTTTAGCTTCTTTATTAGTTTTTCCTGTTGTTTGGATAAATTGTTCAACCCTTCTTGAATCGGTTTCAATTTGCCTCAAAACATCAACCAACTTTCTTACTTTTTTATTATTAATTACTACTCCATTTTCAGTAATTTTTTTTAATTCACCTGCAATTGGTGAACTGCCGTTGTATCTGCCAAAATAAATTTTGTTACCGTTTGTATTTGATTTTAACCATTGTCTGGTATCATCTGAATCAAGTGCTTTTCTTAACCTGCTCATTTGGTCTTCAACCAAAGCATTCATTGGATAAAGAATCAATGCTCTCACTCCGGATTTTCTTCTTTCATGATGTCGTTGCCTCGTAGCATCACTTAAAGTAAAATTTGAAGTATTTACTATTTGAGTTGGTGTAAGACCTCCATCTACCCGCTCCTTCCACCATGTATTAACTGTGGCGGGTTTAGTATGAGGAGGCTCCCAATTGGCAAATTCTCTTGCAAGTTGTGCAAAAAGGGGTAATAAAAACGATTCTGTTTTTCCGGAACCGGTTCCTGATGTTATTATACAGTTGTTTCCATGTAAAGCTTGCCGTAACATTTCTGCTTGATGTGAATGCAACTTTATGTTTGAATCAAATAAGCCTGTCTTTACAAGTTCTTTAAATGTTTCTGCTTCGCTAGTATTTAATGCATTGCCTAAATCAGCAATAGTTAAATCATCAATGCATTTATTGCTTGAGACATAGTCAGGAAGAGGTTCAATCCATGGTTTGCGATAAAGAACTTTATCATAATTAAGCAAAGAGTAGCGCTCTCTCTCTATTCCGGCAAACTTTGTATGAAATGCTGTTTCAACATATCTTATAAAGTTTTCTTTGATTGTTTCAAATGAGCCAATAGGGTCTTTCATAATAAATCTCGGGTGTTAGGATTTTGACCTAATTTATGAAATAAATTTTCTGTGAATATGCCAGGGATATTTTCATAAACTCTGTATAATTTTCCAGAAATGTTGCGAAAATCAGGAGCTAAGCCACTAAGAAGCATGATTGATTCAGAAAGAAGTCTCGGCAACGGAGTTTCACAAGGAATTGCAACTTTGTTATGTTTGCCATCAAATAAGATTATATGCTTGTTAAACTGCTTAAGAGCAAGAAATTTACCCCAATTCTTGTCCACTGAGTAACAGCTGCCATTCTTCCAGAGCTTATAATAATAAGTGTATTCATTTAATTTATATTCAATTAAGGAAAACGACTTGTCAAATGTCGGCGATTCATTCCTTTCAAAATTCAAAGTCTCTGGATTGAAAATTCTCCTAGCCCAGTCATAATCATCTTGTGATGTTTCGTTATTTGAAAGTAGATCATTTTCGTACTGACTTATTTCAGCAGAAAATAACTTTAAAGCCAGCTGAATAAAATCATTTTGGCTGAACTTTATGCTCAATTCATTTGCAAAAGAATTGAAATTACGTTCCCCAAAACCCTCACTTCTCTTCCCAAAAGCTTTAATAATAATTACATCTGGTAATAAAAGCCTTTCATTTGAAGATAATTGTTTTATAATTTCAACTTGCAAGTTATACTTAGGAGCTATTTTTGTAATAGCATCAATTAAAGTTAAATCTCTGCCACCAATTAGCATTACTTTTCTTCCTTTGATTGACGGAATGAATATGAATTGAGATGAATTCACAACAATTCTTTTTGTTTCATAGTCGTAATCAAGAAAGCCAATGTAATCGTAAAAATTAAGAGCTGCTTTTTTTGTACTAGTTAAGTTAATATTTAGATTTGATTGACTTTCCCCAAATTCTTTCGAGTAGTAAAACTCAAATGCCCTATAAAACTCCTCCGTAGTTAAAACATTTTTTAGTGTTAAAAAGCTGGATAGCATGTTTCCACAGTCATTGCTGTATTGTGCTATTTGAATATGATCTATTATGTCTTCGTTTGTGGTAATAAAAAAGTTCTCCCATGGGCTATAATATCGCTGACTAGCTTTTGATGGATTAACAATATTACTTCCTAAACAAAACTGTTTCAATTCAATACTTGCAAGTCTGCCAAATGAGTCTCTCTTTGGAAGTTGCAGTCCATCAACCTTCTGGGCTGAATCATTCGAACTAATAATGCTGTAAGCAATTTCATTTCCCATTAAGGAGGTTCCTTCAATTTTGATGTAGAAGTCAACATTTAATTGAATGTCATTGGGAAGTAACCATTTGTTGTTGGCAGATTGTTTTTTTTGTAAATAAATTTTATCTCCTGTTGTTTTATATTGTAAGAATAATTTCTCTGTGCCATCTGAATTGATAATCTCAATTTCCGGTAAAAAGTCATTTATAAAAGTTCTGAAATTAACTTTTAGTCCACCAATAAGTTCTATTTTCTTCTCAAAGTATAAGGTGAGAAGTGAAATGTCAGGATGACTTGTCGTAGGATTTAAAATCCTGAAAAGGGAATAATCCTCAGGAAGTCCTTCAAACTCTTCTTCAAGAAAATCACCATTTCTAAATGTTTTACTCCACTCAAGTATTGACTGCTTCTTTTCTGCTTTGCATAGCAAGAACATTGGATCAGTCTTTGAAAGTGATTCTGTTTCAATCCAGTAGTCTGAGCTAAGCTGAAAGATTCCGGCACTGATAAAAAGTCTGACTTCCCTATCAGGAAACCTAGCTATCCATTTGTTGAACCTGTCTGGAAGTTCCAGGGATTCTTTGAAATCAATATTCAAGGTTTTTGACCAACCGTTTATTTCGTACAAGATCTCAAATTTGTCAAATCTCAAGTCTTCAGGGAACTCGTTTGATGAGTGGATTCTATATGAGAAAAATATTTGTCCATCATTATAATTTAATCTGAATTGCAGGAAGAGGGGTGTTACTGTGTAATTTCTTTTTGTTCTATAAATTGCTCCATCTTCTTCTTCTTGATGTGTTTCTCCCGTCCACTTGTTGTATTCCCTTTTTACGATTTCAATAATTGATTGACCCAATTCATTTGTTTCACTTTTTTTAATAAGTTCGGTTACACTTTCTTTTAAACCAAGAATTTTCGATGCATATCTTAAAAGAATCTTTCGATATTCTTCTTGGGAATAGTGAGAATCAGGAATTAACCCTGCTTCAAAAAATAATTCAGGAAGTCTATTAATTGCACTTGGAGGTAGAACACATTGTGAAAATGGTTTGCCAACATGAATCCAATTTGGATTTCCAAATTTTCTTAATTCAAAAATCCCAAGATCGCAGTTCTTAGTAATGACTGCCCATTCTTCAAGTTCATTCCAAAGATGAGAAATGTTTTGGTAGTTTCCTGTCCAGATACAGTTTTCTGTAAACTGATTTAAAATTTCATATCTTTTAAAGAATAAATTGACCTTCCCATAATAATTTGTGGTATTAAAATGTTCATCATAGGTCTCAGTCAATGGAATGATGTATAGAATAAGGTATCCAATGAAAGGTGGAGTATCAACCCTGTTCCAATTAGCATAAAGCTCTAATGGTCTTGAAATTGGTGAGTATGGTCTAATAAAAATGGACCTCTTCTGTTCATCATATTTTATTGCATTTAGAAAGTCATTCCAAATATCTTCATCAGTAGCACCACTAAAATATTGTCTTGTAAATTTTATTAAATCTTGTTGGGTTAGATAAAATAGAATATCCTTACCCGCATTTTCAGGTTTGAAGAAATGATTTGAAATATGTTCATTCCATTGAAGGTAGTTCATTAGTCAAATATACTTTAATGCATTGGCAAAATTGCACTCTTTTGCAAACCTTTGGTTTTGTGGGGTGGCTTGTGTGGGTTTGCAAATGTGTGCAATGTGTAGATTGGATTTTAAAATTTTTTGCGCGCGGGCAAGTCCCGATAGAAAGCAGAAAATTGTCATGTCAAGATACGTTGTCTAACAAGCAGGATCATTTTTGTCGTCAAGCAGGAACTGTCATGGAATCAGTAGCTTGCCTATAACTTTACGATAAAGATATAAATCTTTTTTCTGACGGCGGGTTTATGTTATTTTGGCTATATAGATAAAGCAGCAAAGACATTCAATTTTAAAGCCAAATCCGCCCTATGGTATGTTTTACTCCAATGCTTTCTCAAATGCAATATTACACACCTTAACTTCCAGGTTATAAAAGTTTGTCATCGCAGTTTATAGAATAAATTAAAGAGTGCATCATACTGCCATTCACGGATAACACAAACAGCAACTATAGTTAGATTAATTATAAGGGGCGCCGGCTTTCAGATATTCCCAATGTTATTATAAAGGTTCTGCATCCTTTTGTCTGTTTCGGAAATGACATCGGCGCATTCCTTCAATTCTTTTAAAACGGCTTCTGTTTTTCCGTCAGCCAGCTTATAAGCCAGATCATGTTCAAGTGAAGCCCAGAAATCCATAGCGATGGTACGAATCTGAATTTCAACTTTCACGGGTTCAGGTCCGCTTGATAAAAAAACAGGAACCTCAACTATATAATGCAAACTTCTGTAACCGTTCGGTTTGGGTTGCTTGATATAATCTGAAGTACGGACCACTACTATGTCCGCCTGAGATGTAAGGAGGTCGGCTATCAGGTAAATATCATTGATATAGGGACAGATAACCCGAACACCAGCGATGTCGGTAAGGTTTTCCCGTGCTGATTTTACGCTGAGTTCAAAGCCGCGTCTTACCAGCTTATCCATAATACTTTTGGGTGTTTTAACCCTGGTTTTTATCTGGTGAATAGGGTTGCGATCCTTTACATATTTAAATTCATCATTTAGGTTTTCCAGTTTTGTTGCGATCTCCCTTGTCGCCGAAAGGTAAAGATTCTCAGTCTTCAGAAAGGCACGTATGGCTTTTGCAGCCTTATCCGGCATAACACCGTCCGTTACCCCATCGAACATATAAGCAGCTTTTGAGTGGTCAATCTTCATCGGGGTGTCTTTTTGTAAATATAGTTAGAATACTCTAAATTATTAAATACGACTTTTTTAGGTATTATCATGCCAACCTGGTCATGTTCCGGCCTGTTCTTCAAGTTCTTTGATAATAACCTGAATTCGTATTTCATTTCCAACTATCCATACTTTGTCATTAGCTTCAAAGACCATATCGGATTCGGGATTTAAAATACGCTCACCGTTTCTTTCTATTCCAACAACAAGGCCATGGGACCGTTCACGTATATTTTGTCCCGCAAGTATGCTGTTCTTATGAATTGTAAAATGATGAAGTGAAACATTTTGTTTTGCAACATCCGGATTGGATTCAATGGCAGATGATTCAGCAAATGTTTTGAAATACTCAAGCTGTTCATCGGTGCCAATTACAGAGATCTTATCATTAGGATACAAATGGTTATTCCGGTTTGGGACGTTTATCACATAATCACCGCGTTCAATCCTCACAATATTCACTCCGAATTTTTCCCTCATTTTTGACTCCAGCAGTGTTTTCCCGATGAAAGGCGATTGTGCGCTCAATTCAAACCTGGTTATATGCGTATCCCAGGGAGCAAGTATTTCATTGGGGGTTACCCTTCCTGCTTCCCGCTCGTTGAAATTGGATAAGAATCTTGTTTCAATTTTTCCATAATTTACCCTGATCTTTTTTGAAAAAAGCGCAAGAATTACGCCGGAACCTATTACCCCGATCAGGGCGATCGAAGGTGAAAACAAACGATAGAATAATAACCCTATATAAAAAACAGACAGTGCAATTCTTGACAACTCCAGGATAATCAAAGGGCCCCGTTGGGCAGTCTTCAACCATGCATTTGCATAGGGCTGCCGGGCAGTCCTCCTGAATGCCAGCGCCCACAAAAAAGGAGAGAGAACAATCAGTGATACGACTGCCGCAGCTATCTTCAATCCGAAACCGGATATTCTCAACTCGATGTACCGGGTACTTAATAAAATAATGGCAATAATAACAACAGAAAACACTACCACGTTCACTATGTAAGATCGGAGCAACTTTTTCCAGTCACTGATCTCAGCTATATTTTGCGTGTTCACGCTGTAAGTTGTTAAAGTATTCTTCCACTTTCCGGGCAGGACGGCTTCCACCCATTTAGACAGCGGTTCTGACAAACGGATCATGTAGGGTGTTGTAAAGGTGGTGATGGCTGAGACGCCAACCACCACGGAAAACAGGAAGTCGCTGGTAACGCCTAAAGAAATTCCCAGTGAAGCGACTATAAAGGCAAATTCGCCAACCTGTGCCATGCTCATTCCTACCTGCACCGATTGTTTTAAGGGCTGACCCGAAAGTAAGGCCCCTCCAGTGGTGCTGATAAGCTTTCCGACAATGACCAGAAAGGTGATCCACAGAATAGGCCAGCGATAATCAATAATTGCCTGCGGATCTATCAACATGCCTACCAAAACAAAAAAAATAGCTCCGAACATATCCTTAACAGGTTTTATGAGATGTTCCACCTTTTCGGCAGCTGTTGTTTCTGCCAGTATAGAACCCATGATAAATGCGCCCAGTCCGGCTGAAAAACCCACCTGGGTAGCGATTACAACCATTCCCAGGCAAAGGCCGATCGACAGGACAAGCAGGGCTTCTTCATCAAGCAGTTTTTTGGCCTTTTTTAAGAGAGTTGGGATCAGGAAGATGCCAGCCAGAAACCATAAGATCATGAAGAAAAATAATTTTGAGATGGTAAATAACATCTCATATCCCTCGAATTGCTGGGTCACAGACCCAGTCGAAAGCAAAACCATCAGCAAAATCACCACAATGTCTTCTACGATAAGGACACCAAAGACGACATGTGCATAACGCTTAGTTTTCAGTTTCAATTCATCAAATGCCTTTATAATAATAGTGGTGGAAGAGCTTGCCAGCATTCCCCCAAGGAACATACAGTCTATTGCAGACCACCCCATAAGTTTTCCCAACAGATACCCTGCTATGATGATAAAAATAATCTCAACAAAAGCTGTAATCGAGGCCGAACCGCCTACATTTTTTAATTTCTTAAGGCTGAATTCAAGCCCCAGGCTGAATAAAAGAAATATTACACCAATTTCGGCCAGGGTTTTTATATTGTCCGTGTCAGCAACTGTGGGCGTTAAGGACAGATGAGGCCCGACCAGGAATCCGGCAATAATATAGCCCAGAACAATCGGCTGCTTGATTTTTCTGAATAATAAAGTCGTAACAGCCCCTGTTATTAAAATCAAAGCCAGATCAGCAATCAAACCTGGTAAATGTCCCATATAATTTATTTTAATACACTGCACTATAACGACCTTTTGGCTCGACTAAAACCCGGTATAGTACATTCAGTTTAATGATTCATTTTTACATGAAGCACAAAGGTATGTTGTGTAAAACTTGAAGACTTGATAGCAAAATTTTGCGTTCTAAATCTGGCGCCGTATGCAAGCTTTACACTTATCCGGCACACGCACTTCGTGTCTCAGTTTAGCATGACGCTTATTGGTTTGGTTCTATCTTCTCAGGCTACCCTTGCCCACACCCATACACAACGGTTTTCACAAAGTTAGCCAGCGGCCTCAAACGTTGGCCAGCGCCCAATTCCCCCAGCCCACACAAAAGACTACGGCATAAAACCGCTGCGCTATTTATTCCGTTTCCTTT
>CAZVPY010000015.1:0-18038 GCA_964629135.1 uncultured Thermotogaceae bacterium
GCCAAGTTTTTTTGAATGTACTACTGCAATGGCATTTAAGTACTTTGAAAAAAAGGCTTGCGAAATTGCTGCTGTAGAAGTGGGGTTAGGTGGAAGACTAGATGCCACCACTTCTTTAAATCCAGTTGTTTCAGCTATAACCTCTATAGGTTTGGATCATGTGAAAACATTGGGAGATACTATAGAAAAAATTGCTTATGAGAAAGCAGGTATTATCAAAGAACGAACACCAATTGTTTCTGGAACGGATAGACCAGAAGCTATTTCAATCATAAAAAAAGTTGCTGATGAAAAAAAGGCACCAATCTATCTGTTTTCAAAGGATTACGATTATGAAGTGGTAAAGAGTAGTATTGATGACAATATATTCAATTTTTACAGCAAAGAAAAAAACATTAAAAATATAAGCTTAAAAATGAACGGTATTCATCAGATGAAAAATGCATCAACCGCCATAATGGTATATTTACTGTATTGTGAAAAAAAAGGAATTAAAGTAGTTGAGGATAGCCTTAAAAATGCCCTTTGGCAGGCCAACTGGCCTGGGAGATTTGAAAAAATTTCAGATAATCCCTTGATAATAGTTGACGGAGCACACAATCCGGAGGGAATAGATGCATTGATAGGGAATTGGAAAATCTATTTTGGAAATGTAAAACCCGTCTTACTGACTGGTATGTTAAGCGGGAAAGATTATACTCATATAGTTAAAGAATTATCAGAGATTTCATCTTCTGTCATTATAACTGAACCAAATTCACCCAGAGATACAGATACTTCAATCATAGTAAAAGAGTATAAAAAACAAAAAAAAGAAAACGAAGTTAGTTATGTCCCCGATCATCAATCGGCATGCAATAAAGCATTAGAACTGTCTGAACAAAAAAGGCTGCCGATTCTTATTACCGGATCACTTTATGTTATAGGTTATTTAAAGGAAATCATGAAAACCCTTCATTAGCAGAAATTCGCCACTTATGATAAAATCTTAATATGATTAAAAGAGGAGATTGTATGAAAGAAGGCTGGCGAAAAGCGAATTTTGAATCCTATCTCTATGATTCTGTTCAAGAGGCCATAAATGACCCTAATTGGAAGGAACAAATACTATATTCATTAAAAGCTGGTGGCAAGCGCTTTAGACCTGCTTTATCGTATTTGTGTGGTGAAACGCTGTTGATAAAACAAGAGCCTTTGTATTTGATTGGTTCAGCGGTTGAGCTGTTACATACGGCTTCTTTAATACACGATGATTTACCGGAAATTGATAATGATGACTATCGAAGAGGACTATTGTCACATCATAAAAAATATGATCATGGTACTGCTGTTGTTGCGGGAGATTATATTTTTTTCCTTGCCTTTGATTTCATCTCAAACCTTAATCATTTAAAATTGATAAAATACTTCATTCAATCTTCTAAAGATCTCGCTTACGGAGAATACCTTGATATAATAATGGAAGACGTATCAAGCATCACTTCAAAAGGCCTTTTGGAAATGTATGAACTCAAAACGGCTAGACTGATTGAATTTTCAATGACCGCACCTTCGGTTCTAAGTAATCAATCACAACAGCATATTCAAAAAATGAAACGTGCCGGTCAGATGATGGGCATCGCCTTTCAAATTTTGGATGATCTAAAAGGAATAGAAGGGACTTTTGCGGAAATAGGAAAAACCCCTGGAAAGGATCTTATAAATGGGAAAAAAACAATTCCATCTTTGTTAGGCATAGAGGCTTCAAGAAAGATCGTCAACGAAAAAAAAGATGAATGTATGTTTGAGTTGGAATCGATAAAAGACATTGATGGTACTGACTATTGCAATGTCATTAATTATTTGCAATCAGTATGGAAGAAAATCGTTACTGTATAATAAAAAAACGAAAGGATGGTACTGATTGGATTTTCTAAAAAAAATCTTTGCCAAAATTAAAACGTTTCCGAAAGTTTTTAAAGCGTTTAGCTTAAAAAATATTATAGATTACTTCAAATCACATCGATTACTTGCTATCATATATTTGGTAGTAGTGATTGTTGTCATTTTCATCCTGTTTTTGTTAATCAATCATTTCCGAAATCAACAAACTGAAATTGCTGTCTCAAAAACTGATGAAAAGTCTGCCACTGCGGATGTACAAGATTTATCTTTAACCATACCTGAAAATGCTTATCCGTATCCAAAAAGTTTTACAATTAATAAAATTTCAAGAGATGCGGCATACAATCAGTACAAGCAACTTGGAAATTTCTATGGAGATATTTATGAATTAAGCCCAAATGATGGTAGAAATGATTTAGCATTAGATCCAATGACCTATACTTACAGAATTCCAAATGAATTTTATTTTGGTGATGAATATTTTAATTTTGAATTATTATATATCGAAAATAAGGAAAATCCAGTTGTTAAGGTTTTTTCCGGCGGAGAGATAATCCGAACGGAAAATAATCGCTCAATTTTAAGAGCAAAGGGTTTTCATGGTTCGTTAGTAGGTCTTAGGGTTAATAATCCTGTTAAGCAGTCATTAGGTTTAAAAAAGATAATTGAAAAACCTGATAACCTTAAACCAGATCTTTTACTCGTTCCCGGTATTGACATCAATTTTCAAGGTTTTTTGCCTAATACCATAAGCAATACAAACCCTCAAGGAAATAATCTATGGGAAGTAACATTTGACGACCGAAGTATTTGGGTATACGACTATCCACTAACAGAAACAAGAAGTGCAAATTATGTTAGAGAAGCACAGAACTTTTTCAATGATATTTCCAGAACAAGCTATATAAGACTGGAAGCAGAAAAACTTGCAAACAACTTACTTGAAAGCGAACAAGAGTACGACATCATAGCCCACGGAATTGGCGGTATCATTGCCAGGTATGCTGTTGAAAATTATCCAATTACTAATATCAGAAAAATCGTATTAATCTCTGTTCCTAATTCCGGAACTAATATTGTTAACCCGTCTTTTCTTAATCTTTTGTATGGGAAAGACACTCAGGTTCTCTCTCAGATATATGGTATTGATTCAGATACTATCAGGTATTTAACAAGAAATAACTTGGGCTATTTAGAAAACGTCAACGTTTTTTACACTGACATTTTACCCTTCGCTGAAGTTATAAAAACCCTTGAAAATTCATTAAGAAAAGATATTTCTTATTTCTTCATTGGTGGTAATCAACCTGATTTTGATGCTGAGTTGGAAGATTCTCAATTTGCAAAGTTTTATCCGGAAAACACTTCTGGAAAAGGTGATGGCATAGTATCAGTTTACAGTGCCATTTACCCGACCTTAGAAGAAGCGGGAAATGAAAAAGAAAATGTTTTATCAAAAATTGTTCCATATTCCTTTTTTGACATTTTTCTTCAACAGCAAACCCTTCAACTAATTCATTCCTACTTAGAAGAAGGGATAGAAGTAGTTGAAGTTCCGGAATATCAAGATGATACCTTTAGAGAATGGTTGTTTGATAATTCTGATTCAACTAAAACATATTCAAGTGAAGAACGTGAAAATGATTTGTTTGCCAGTACCATCACAATTAATCCTACAACAGTTATTCAGGAAGAAGCTGAAAGAGCCCAAAATAATCTTCCAACACAAACAGACAATGTTCAAGACCTTGATGATTGGAAAAAGGAAACCTTAACAAAAGAGGATGAAAAAGATGAGTCAACTGAAACCAAGTCCACGGAAAACAACATAGACAAAAAAGAAACCAACGGTGAAGCTGAGGATAACTCAAATAACACAGTAGAGAATGATAATCTTAAAAAAACAATTTCCATTATTGAATCTATTAAAAGTTCAACAGATTCAGATCCCAATCAGCCTGATCAGAATGCGGTAAATGGTTCGAATCAAATGGAAATCTTCACACCAAATTCCTCAAAGTGGAATACCAATTTATTTCCGGACACCTTTGTTAATATACAAAATATGATCATTTATAATTTAACCAGACACAAATTCCCATTTGATTCTTCTCCATACGGAATAGAAACAGTGGGTGATTCAGTTTATATCTTTGACAACCTTGGAATGACCCTCTTTAAAAACGGGACTTTTGAGCGTTTAAGCACAGGAAGAGTCAATGCTTTTTTTGCGGATTCCAGAAAACTTTACGTTGTTCAAGATAATATATTAACAGAATACTTAAATGGTGAACCCGCCAAAATGAGTTATTTAATGTTTGAGGCTCCTGTTTTATCGTTCGCTGTAACTGACTCTCATCAGTATTATCTACTCTCTCAAAACGGACTAACCTTTGAAACACCTTCAAATAGTTTTAAACTCAATGGTCATTACGGACAAATTCTATTATATGGCGTTTACCCCTATATTGTTACTGATGCTGGAGTTTACCTATTTAACGGTAAAGATTGTGAATTGATATACGAACCCTACAATACGGATATTCAACTAGAATCCGGAATCATTAATAACGATTCTCTTTATCTTTTAGCCTCGGATTATTCATTAAGAGCAATAAGCCTTGACGGAGAAAAAATACTATTGGATACAGTCCATAATACCGGAGGAATTAAAATCCTCAAAACCCCTGAGAGAATTATTATTGCCGGAAGGAAGAAATTTAACATCATCGATTATTCATATAAAAAACCCGAAGGTGCTTTCTTTGAAATTCCTTCTACAGAAAAGGTACTTGATGCCAACATCTTTGAAGGGAATTTGCTTGTATTGGTAAGAGAAGGTGATTCTACATTTTTAAAGAAAATGGCTATCATGGAATAAAAACAATCTTAATAGTATTTGCTTTCATCTTTTTATGCCAATTTGTAATTGCTGATGATGAAGATAATGCAATGTCTCTTTACTTTTCTGGAAAGGATGCCTATAATTCAGGTAATTACACTTCTGCTCAGCAATATTTTCAGGAAGCATTGATAAAGGATGAAAATATTGAAGCCAAGGCCCAAAACATTAAATATATGCTTGGTGTTAGTGCTTTTAACAACGAAGATTATAAAACAGCAAAAACATACTTAGTTCTATTTACAGATAACCCTATCGCAAAAGATTTGTTGCAAAAGATTGAAGAGTACGAAAAAACCCTTCCAGAAGACTTTCTTTACCACAATGAAAATGAAGACAAAAAAGTTATTACTTCTTATTCAACAGATTCAGAAATTATAGCAAATGAAAACGACGAGAAAAGCAATAACACTAAGCAAAGTACAACCATAATCATCATAATTACAACAATCGTTATCATGTCTTTCTCTGTTTTTTTAGAAATTAAAAAAAGTATGTTTAGTAAAATCGCATTAAAATTAGTAGGTGTTACATCAGATACCATTTTGATAAAAAATAACCAAGATGCAAATTCTATAGACACAAATCAAACAAAACAAACAGTGGAAGTCAAGGAATCACAAGGCCCAGAGTTAAATACCGCATCTCTTTTGGAAACACCCTTTGACGAAGAGATAGATATTGAAGAAATGGCTTCGAAAGATATAAAAGAGATTTCCAGATTTTTTGATGAGGTTAATGAAGAAAGTAACTTTGTTGATAATCTTGCAAGTGAAACTAATGATGAGATTGCTGAAGATAATGCTGAAGAAAAGAAAGAAGATGATTTTGAATCTGCACGAGATTCTATATTAAATTCAATCTTAGACGATGAAGAAACCTCTGAGTTGGAAGATCATGACAACCAATCTGAGAATAAAGCAAAAGCAGTTAATGAAGTATCATCCGATCATATTGAAGAAAACAAAGAGGTATCTAAAAAACCAAAATACGAACACCTTGATAAGATACCAGATGATTTTAATGTAAACAGTGCAATCGATAAAGCTTTTAAATTGATAGAAGAAACCAATCGCTTACAAACACAAGAAAGTGAACAAAATGAAGCTGAGGAATTCAAGTCCATCGAGGAATTGGAAAAAGAAATTGAAGAACAACAGAAAATTAATCTCGATTATTTTCAAGAGATGGAAGAGATTGACCATGACTCCCTCAAGAGCTTTTTGGATTACGTTTTTGAACAACATCTTGAAGTGGGTAATAAATGAACAGAATCACATCAGTAGTTATCGTACCGCTTTTTGAAAAAAATGGCGAAATGAATCTTTTGTTCACCAAAAGAAATAAAAAATTGAAACACCATCCTGGAGAAATCTCATTCCCTGGTGGGAAAGTAGAAAATGGCGAGAGCCTTTTTCAAGCAGCTGAACGAGAAACATTAGAAGAGATTAACTGCACTGTTATCAAGACAATTGGGACTTTGAAGCCTGTCATGACACTGGTATCAGATCATTTAATATTGCCTTATGTAGCATACATTGATATCCACAATCTTATTCCAAATGATGTGGAGGTTGAATCCATTCATATAGTTACAATAAAAAAAATGCTTAAAACTAAAATGCAAAAAAGAAGATTTCCATATAAAAGGGTATTTATTACAACACCTGTTTGGGATTTTAAAGATTTTTATGTTTGGGGTGCAACTGGAAGAATCCTTTTCGATTTTAAAAAGTGGCTAAACAAACATCCTTTAAAAGCTTAATTTTTTTTGGTCTATCATAAAAAACCATAAACAAAAAAACAGAGGCGTAAGTTACCCGCCTCTGTTTTATTATAATACTTTTTCTTTAGTTCTGTATCAATTTCAAAACTTCTTCATTATCCGGATCTAATTCGAGTATTTTCTCCGAATATTCTTGATTTGTCTCAGTTTCTCCTGTAATATTATTGATTCTGATTAAATACATATAGGCCACGACACGATCTCTTGAATCGGCTGTAGTGTTCTCAGCTATTTCTTTAAGCTTAGGGTAAGCCTGCATTAACTGTGCAATAATCTGGTCTCCATAAGTACTCATAAACTCTTCGTTTTGCGCTACATAAAGAGCTTCAGAAATGAAAGTGTCAAAAAATTTCATTGCCATGCTTGTATCCTGAGGATTAAGAGAATAATATCTACTTAAAGCAGCAAATCCTTTATCTGAATCCTTAGACATTTCCTTTAAATTATCAAGCCTTAAGTCTTCCAATGTATTTGACTCATCATCTGTCAAGATACCCTCTGTTTGATTTGACAATTGCAGAATACTCTGTAAAGCAACTTCATAGAAAGCACGATCATTAATAGATTCCGGTTCAAAATCCAACAGATAATTTACCATGTTGCTGAAATTCTGAGTTTGAACAGATTGTGTATACTGCTCTCCAAATTCTTTTATTGATTCTAAATAATCAAAAAACTTAAGCGTTATGTTATTTTCTTCCTTATACTCTGTAATCCAGCTCATTAAAAGGTTCTGCTGAACTTCCTCTTTAAATTGAGTATATTCTTCTTCCATCTTACTGAAGTTTTCCAAAGTTCTTACTTCAGTTTTCTCAACAGGTAAAATAATATGAAATCCGTAATCCGATTTAACTGGAGGTGTTAATTCATTTAATTTACCTGAAAAGGCAGCTGCTTCAAATTCAGGAACAGTGCGTCCGCGTTGAACCCATCCAAGCATGCCCCCATTTTCCGCTGTTCCAGTATCTTTTGAGTACTCTTTTGCTGCCTCTTCAAACGTAATATTTCCCGCTTCAATATCGGTTTTTATTTTCTCAGCTTCCTCTTTTGTTTCTACTAAAATGTGACCGGCTTTAACCTGTTCATATTCAGCGATAATATCTGATAAATTTTCTTGATACGCTTGCTCAATTCTTTCTTGCGTAAGCGGTGCAACTGTTTCTATTACTTTTGTCCTTAACATTTCTTCTTTTTTCACCATTTTAACAAATTCATAAAAATTTTCCACTGACCCGTAGTTTGTGATAATCTGCTCTTTATACTCCGGAGTTGCAGTCACTTCCGCAACGATACTATTGGTTTCTTCTTCAAGTTTTAATGCATCAACAGTAATATTATTCTTGACAGCATATATCTCCAACAGTTCTCCTTCAGATTTTATTGTTGCCAGATCAAACTTTACAAAGATACCGTCAAAAACTGGATTAAAATCTTGCTGTGATGTATAATACTGTTCGTAATTTAAATAATCTGCCTCAACATCCCGCATTTGTACACCATAGCCTGTATCTTCACCATTTTCAAATATTTTTACAGCCATCGGAAAATCTTCATTTGACAAACTGGGTACTGCACTCTCATTTGGATCCATGATTTCCTCATCCGAAAGTGTTCCTAATTCCATATTCGGTAAAGTTACTCCCTCAGACGTTTCATCAGTATCACTAAATGCCACAATTCCTACAAAAAACAATGCAATAAATAAAGTCAAAAACTTTTTCAAAACAATTCCCTCCCAAAATAAAATATTAAACACCTATATCTTTAAGCTTTCTCGTAATTAAGTTCGTTGTTATTTCTAAGGCATAATCATATAGTAAAACCGCCACCTGTAAGACGAAAAAAAGCAGTATATTCTGCCAAAATGGACCATTTATAAATTTTTCGAATATATTCTCAAAAAACTGATTCGCTATCTGAAGCAACATCCAAAAAACAACATCAACATACGTGACCAACATAATCTTTTTCAAAATATTATTTTTAACATTGATTAAGTTTCTTAATATTGAAAAGCCGCCAAAAAAAAATACATAGAAAATTGCGATCATTTTATAAGGCAAAAAAATGAATCCAAGTACAGCTGTGGGTAAAAAAACAAAAATTGAATGTTTAGTCTTGTTGCGCTTAATAAAAATCTCTAAGACAAGTGCGCTTGCAGAAGCAATAAAAACTTTGTTAACTGGAGAAACCGAGGCGATTAAAAGTATCACTAAACTGAGACTTGTCAATATTCCCGATTCAGAAATAAGACGAGTGTTCATAATAGTAAGCAGGCATCTCCAAAAGAATAAAATCGATAATTTTTTCTTATAGCTGTTTGATAAGCAGCCATAATCATCTCTCTTCCCGAAAAAGCGGATATTAATAATAACAGCGTGCTTTTTGGGAGATGGAAATTCGTTATTATTCCATCAACTAATTTAAACTCGTAAGGTGGGTAGATATAAATATCTGTGCTTCCTGAAAAACCCCCTAAATATTTTTCTATATTCTTTCCCATAGTCTCTAATACTCTTACACTCGTTGTTCCAACGGCAATAATCCTTTTATGATCTTTTTTTGCTTGATAAATTTGTTTAACTGAATCTGGAGATACATGAAATTCTTCAGAATGCATTTGATGATTTTCTATTCTTTCTTCAGAAATAGGTCTAAAAGTTCCCAACCCAACGTGCAAGGTAACTTTTATAATATTTATTCCATATTCTTTTAAAGAATTTAATAATTCTTCTGTAAAGTGTAGCCCCGCAGTTGGCGCAGCTACAGCGCCATCTTTATCTGAATAGACTGTTTGGTACCGGTCATTTTCTTCAACTGTTTCATGAATATATGGAGGTAAGGGAACATTTCCCAAGGTAAATAAACCTTCTTTTACTGTTCTAAATTGATCTGTTTTAAAGGAAATTATCCGGTTCCCATTCTCTTTTATTTCGAGACATATTCCAGTGAGCAAAGGATTTTCATTCGTAGGAAAACTTATTGTCGTATCCTTTTTTATTCTTTTTGCAGGTTTACACAGCGTTTCCCAAATACCCTCTTTTAATTCTTTTAATAAAAAGGTTTCGATATTTGCACCGGTAGTCTTTTGACCAAATATTCTTGCAGGAATCACCTTTGTATCATTTACCACCAAAATATCTCCAGGTATTAAATAATCTGCGATATTAAAAAATTTTCTATGTTCTATTGTTTTCAAAGAACGATTGATTACCATTAATTTGGAAGTATCCCTTGGTTCCAAAGCTTTTTGTGCGATCATTTTTTCCGGTAATTGATAATCATATAAATGGATGCTCAAACTATCACCACTATTTTTATTGTCTCATAAACGCATATACAAGTGCCACAGCTGATATTGCTGCACCAGCCACACCAAGTCCTATGGCATACCACAGTTGTTTTTCAACAGAACTAAACTCTTGCTTAAGGCGATCATTTTCAATTTTCAGATAATCATTATCTTGCGAGATTTGATTGAGCGCTGTGCCAATTCCTTCCAATTGTGAAATTCTGCTGTCATGATTAGCAAGCACGTTGTTTATTTCAGGTATTTGTTTTGCGTATTGAAGGGATGGTGACGCGGCTTCCATTTCATTTCTAAACTCTTTAACTTCTTGTCCAAGAAATTCAAGATTTTCAACACGTTTTTTTAAACCATCGATATCACCATCTAATTTTTGATCATAATCATGAAGTTTTTGATCCTCAACTTCCATTTTTTTCATCCATTCATCCAAATCGCCATATATTCTTAAATACTCTATCAGTCGGCTGACATTTGCTTCATTTGCTGTCAGACGGCTCTCTTGTTCTTCCACCTGTGAGTAAAGATTTTCCAATTCTCTTTCAACAGCAGTTAGAAAATCGCTGTAACCACTAATAAAACTTGTTTCATCCTCAAGGTTTTGTAATTGAATTAATACTTGGTCTTTCAGTTGGATTAATCTTTCTTCCATAGCATCAAGTTCTTCTCTGCTCAGGGTTACTTCCAAAATATCAAGTCGGTTTCTCAATTGACCAAGGGATACTTTGTTTGAAGAGATGTCGGACTCCATTTGAATTATTTTGGTTGAGACTCCGGACATTTCTTTAAATGCTTTACTACCTAAGATGCTTTCTCTGGTTCTAAATAACGCTTCTGCAAGTTCATATCTATTTACAGTGTTAGCCCCGTAAAAGTAACCTCTGTTGTCCACATCCATAATACCTAAATCTATTATTGCTAATACTTCGTCATAGATATCCAATTGTTTTGAAACATCTGGAGGAGCAGAATAACCGTATGAAATTAAAAGCAAAATAACCATGGTCGTTAAAAAAGCTCTTTTCATTTTGACCTCCTTAGAAAACAAAATTAATCGTTCTTTCTCTTTCACCATTTAATGTAATTACTTTTTCTTGTATCTCCCCTTCAGCCGTTTCACATCTAATAGTATAGGAACCTTGTTTTAGATTGAGTATAACAGGTGTTAAACCACTTGTTTTACCATCTAAAAAAACTGTTAGGTGATCGGGTAGTGAATTTATTGTTAGCTTGGTGTATGAAGGAATTTCACGATAAAGAGTGTAAGTTTCACCATCTAAAAATGTGATTTTTTCCTCATAATCTGCACCATCCGGCCAGCTTAATCTTAAAATTCCGTTCCCCGGCCTTATCTTTATTCCTCTTATTGGGGTATCTCCAATATAAGCCCCCATCCAATGAATTGCGGCTCCAGAAGGCTTAGTAACTAGGAACAATTCTGATTCTCCCTCTAAATTGATCGTTTCTTCATAGATTCGCCCGGGTAAAAGTTTGTATATCCTTCTTCGTGGTGGATAACCGCCACGAATTATGTCAAAGGTCTGCATCCCTTGATAGGTATTAATAATTGTAGGTGATTCATATTCAACACCTCGATGAAGAACAAAAGATTGGCCTGCTGGGATAACATTAAAAACTATTGTGGTTTCATCATTAAGGTTGACGTGCTTTTCACCTTTATCGTGCGCTTCTATTTTACTCATCCATTCTTTCTCACCGCTTGTCAAACGTATCAAATGCTCACCATGGGTAATCATTTTATCAACCGGTGTTAAACCAATTTCTTCACCATCTATTGACAAAACTGCGGCGGGAGTAGATGAAAAGCTCCAAAGATATTCATTTAGTGTAAGCTCTTCACTTAGTTTATTTTCACCTATCTCCACATAAATATCCTTTTTAATGGATTGAAATCCTTTTGCACTAAGTGACAACTGATATTTCCCCGGTGGAATCTTTTTCAAGATCAACGGGCTCTTGAAGGTATTATGATTATCTATCGTAATTGTAGCATCAGTAGGTGTTGCTAGAATTGTCAAATCAGAAAATGGTTTCAAAATTTGTGTAATTTCGTTCAACCCTTCCTTTTCGATAACGATATCTTTTGTTTCGCTATAATGCCATTCTTTATGAAATGAAATAATATGTTTTCCAGCATCAAGATAAGTTTCGATAGGCGTTTTACCTAATTTGCTACCGTCAATGCTTACAATAGCACCTGATGGATTTGAGTTTATTTTTGTTTTCCCTTCCTGTTCCAAATTAACTTGCAAATGCTTTTTGGAATACTGTTTTACATCAATATAAAAGGTACGAGGAATAAATCCTTCATGAGAAACTTGAACATAATGTTTTCCGATCGGTAATTGAATTTCGATTTTACCTATGGATTCGAGATTTTCATTAACAACGATTTTGCTGTTTTCAGGGAAAGCTACAACCGACAACACACCTGAAGGAATCATCTCTAAACAAATTGATGTGGCTTCAGTAATGTCGATTTTTCTCTCAAATGTATTATAACCCGGTTTTTCTGCTTTAAAAATGTAGTCTCCTTCTACTAAAAACAACATCTCAGAAAGAATTCCGTTTCTATCAGTCATACCGAATAAAGTATTATCTATATAAACAGAAACATTGCCGGGTATTGTTTTTACTTTTACCGGAACGGAGAAAAAAATTGAAAATACAGCGATTAAAAAAACTAACGTTATCACTAATTGGCGTCTCAACTCATACGCCTCCTACTCTTATTGATATTCAACATTCGGAAATTTAATTTCACCTACATTCTTCCATGTTAAAACATTTCCTACTTTTTCAGTCGGTTCTGGCTTGGATGAAATAATCTTTGCATCTTCAGGTAAAACAAAAACAAGTTTAGAATTTGAATTTTCTTTTAATTCCAGTCTGTTTTCTCCAAAATCGGTTATCCAACCATTCTCGGTTTCCTTTACCATCCCAGTAACTACATTTACCTCTTCAATCCTTAGCAATCCATTTTCCTTGTATGCAACAGCATCATATTCCAGAACCTCAATGGGTCTGTCGGATTGCTCTTCAAGTTTTGATAATACTTCTTTATAGTTTGCCATCTTTTCATCTATAGACACACCGTTAAAGTATTCCATTGATTCCTCCAAATCAGATTCTTTCTCATAGGCAAATAAAACTTCATTCTCAATTTTTGTTTCCATACCCCTCTCAAAACTGTAAGTTGCAGAGAATTCAATTTGTTCGTAGTTTTGTCGGTTGTTGAAAAAAGTAAAAATATTAAATCCTGCAAAAACAATAATAACAGCCAATAATATCCACATTAATTTTTTGTTCTTCATTCTCAAAACCACACTCCATCTCTATTTATTATTTTTATTCCAACTTGGTAATTTTTCTTTAAATTCTTTAAAAACTAAAGATGCCGTTCTCTTAAGGTTAAAATTTGATATTTCTCTGATTAAGGGGAAAAATATCAAAAAATAAATTAAAATAACAGTTAGGAGTAAAGCCAACAACAACCCGAAAGCTGTTTTTTGTCCGAGTATAATAGCATTTTCCAAAGCTCTGTCATTTTTGTACAATCCTTCAATCAAAGAAGGACGTATTTGTGTATACGAATGAATAATACCATTTTTATTTTTATCAAAAGCTAAATCATAAAATTGTAATATTATTTTTTTTAGATATTCAGTAGACTCTTGGATTTTCTGATTTGGATCGATTAAAAACCAAGTTTTAATCGTATTCTTTTCAACAAAATCATCAAGCGTTCTTCTAAAGGCATTGATCGTCCAAAGATCAAATTCAAGTCCTTTTTCTGTGTTAAGAATAGATATATGTATATCAGAGTTTAACTCGTTTACCCTCATGGCATGTTGTTGCAGCGTATTTGTGTCAATCATTAGAGTACCTGAAAAATAGATCAATATTCCAACAACAACAATCATTATTAAGGACATGATCAAAACATAATTTGATAGTCTCAATTAAAAACTCCTCACTTCTAAAGGGTCACTCTTCTAATTTGTCTAAGATATAATTTTCTATCCAGCTGCTTTCAACACTTGTCTGATTTCCTGTTTCCATATCTTTGACTACATAGATACCGTTATTTATTTCTTCTTCGCCAATGATGATTGTATATCTTGCTCCTATTTTCGACGCATATTTCATCTGGCTTCTTAAGCCTCTCCCCATAATATCATGTTCTACACTGATACCCTTTCTCCTCAAAAAGCGAACAATTTTTACGACATATGGCTCAGCTTCTTCCCCCATTCCTAAAACGAATATTTCTGATAATGGTTTAATCTTAATCTCAACCTCTTCTTCCTTCATAATAGACAATATTCTTTCAATACCACAGGCATAACCAACTGCGGGAATATCTTTTCCACCAAGTTCTGAAATAACTTGATCGTATCGTCCACCACCTAAAATATCCAGGACTGTGTCTGAAAATGGATATTTTACCTCAAATACCATTCCGGTATAATAATCAAGCCCTCTTACTAAAAATGGGTTTTCTTCATAGTCTATAGATAACTGTCCTAGCTGTTTTTTTATGGTCATATATTCTGTAGAACATTGATCGCATAAATACTCTGTTAATTTTGGAGCTTTTACTTTAAGTGCTACATCATGTGGATTTTTACAATCTAATAGTCTTAAAATATTATTTTCATATCTTACTTTGCAATCATCGCATAATGTATCATAATGGTTTTTATAGTATGCTTTCAAAGCTTCTTTATATTCTAATCTGTCTGACGAGCAACCCAGATGATTAATATGAAACTTGTAATTATGAAGATGCAAGCTTTCTATTAAGTACTTGGCTTGCCATATAATTTCAACATCGGCTTTTGAAGATGATGATCCGATGATTTCAACCCCAAATTGATGGAATTGCCTGTATCTTCCAGTTTGAGGTTTTTCATATCGAAACATAGGACCCATATAAAAAACTTTCTGAGGTAACCCCAAGCTCATAAGGTTATTTTCCAAAAATGCCCTAACCACAGGCGCTGTACCTTCCGGTCTCATAGTCATACTCCTGTTGCCTTTGTCTTCAAAAGTGTACATTTCTTTCTGAACGATATCTGTTTCATCACCAACACTTCTTTTAAACAATTCTGTTCTTTCAAGTATAGGTGTCCTTATTTCTTCAAAACCGAAAACTCTAGCTGATTCTTTTGCTTTGTTTTCAAAATGATGCCAAAAGGGGGCATCTTCACCAATTATATCGTAAGTGCCTTTAGGTCTTTTTATCAAAGGCATTCCCTCCTTGATTTTTTATCATATACATCTTTGCCTTCTTCCAAATCAAAGCAAACTCCACAATTCGAACATTCAAAGTGCCTGCAATCGTCAGTTTCTCTTCCAAAAAAACTTTTTTTGTATTCGTTTACCAAAAATTCCTTTCTGATACCAGAATCTATATGACTCCAAGGTAGATTTTCATGAAATCCCCTCGCTCTTATATATTTCTCAGGAGTTATATCAAATTCCTTAAATGCTGTGATCCATCTTTCATAAGAAAATTGATCTTTCCAAGCTTCCAAGAATCCTCCTTTTCTGGCTACTGATAAAATTACTTTAGAAAGGTGCCTGTCTCCACGTGAAAGCACCCCTTCGATGAAACTTATTTCTGGCTTATGAAACTCATAATGACACAACTTTCTCAAATATGATAATTTTCTAATCTTTGAATGAAGTTCATGTACACTATCTTGAGCGGCGAACTGAAAAGGAGTATGAGGTTTGGGAATAAAGCCGGAAACACTCACTGAAATATTTTTCATGCCTAATGTCCTACACTTTTTTACAATTTCGATAATACCATTCAAATCAACATCAGTCTCAAAAGGCAATCCAGCCATGAAATAGAGTTTTATTTTTTTCCATCCCTTGGCTACCGCGATTTTTATCATGTCATAAATCTGTTCATCATGTATGTTTTTATTAATTCTGTCTCTCATCTTTTGCGTCCCAGCTTCAGGAGCAACAGTCAATCCTGTTTTTCTAACACTTGAAATCTTCTCAGCAATATCTAAACCAAATTGATCCAATCTGCTGGATGGTATGGATAACGTAACCATTTTTTCTTTTAATAAAGGCATTAATGCTTCTGTTATATCAGAAATCTGTGAATGATCTAATGTGCTTAATGAAAGTAACGATAACTCATCATAACCAGTACTTTCAAGAATTGAATGAGCAGATTTCATGATCTCTTCTTTATTTCTTTCTCGCGTAGGCCTGTAAACCATGCCAGCGTGACAAAAACGGCAACCCCTTGTACATCCTCTCATTAGTTCAATTACTCCTCTATCATGTATCGTTTGAGTATAAGGAATCAACTGTTTGTGAAGTGAGTTTTCAAGGGTTAAAGGTGCAACTCGTTTTGTTATAGAATGGGGAATTTCGTTTAGATAGGATTCTTTGGGTACAATTTTACCATTTATCGATTCATAAAAGGCTGGTACATAAACACCTGATACTTTTTTTGCCAATTGTAAAAGCCTTTCTTTTTTTGGCATACCGGATGTTTTTTGTAATAAATTTCCAATTTCACAAATAGCATCTTCCCCGTCTCCAATAAGAGCCACATCAATAAATGGAGCTATCGGTTCTGGATTATATACACAAGGGCCACCGACAATAATTATGGGGTCCTCTTCTGTACGGTTACTGGAAAGCGGTTCTATATGAGACAACTCAAGATATTTTACCATTCCAGGATATGACAATTCATATTGAAGGGTAAATCCAATTACATCAAATTTATCAGGTGTTTTAAAAGTCTCCAAACTAAATGGATTAAAATTTTCCAGCTCCATGATTTCCATAAGATCAGTCCAAGGTAAAAATGATCTTTCAGCCAAAAAATTTTTATGCTTGTTGATTTCTTCATACAGGATCTTTAATCCTAAATGACTCATTCCAATATCGTAAATATCCGGAAAAACCAATAAATATTTTAAAATTGATTTCTCCCATTTTTTTCTGATAATGTTGTATTCATTGCCCAGATACCTTGACGGCTTCTCTAAAGTGTATAATAAACCACTTTCATGAAGATATTTGTTTATCGATTTTGTTTTCAAAGGTGTTCTCCGTTAATTTTGATTTTTAAGCTTTCCAATTGACTGGTTTTCTTCTTACAGGCATGGTCATACATCTACAACCACCACCACCTCTTGACAATTCAGAACCTTCCATCGTAACTACACAGCGTTTGTAATCTTTTATGTTTTTCTTTCCTGAAATAATTTCTTCAGCATCAATCACCTCAAACCCTGCTTTGTTTAAGGCATTAATTGTACTGACATTTCTTTTATAACCAATGATTTTACCCGGTGCCAGTGTAAAAAAGTTTGCTCCGCTATGCCACTGTTCTCTCTCTTGAACCCATTCATCTTTATTATCACCACAAAAAACAGGTTCAATGGGCATCCCCAACCTTCTTAAAGAATCAATTAAATTATCTTCTTCCCAAATATCTACTTTTCCATTAACGATATTAATGTGAACGGTCTTAAGGTTATTTTGTTTAAGGATTACTGGTTCATATGTCATACATTTATCAACATCTAATAGTGTAAAGACCATATCAAGGTGAATAAAGGATTCCGGGAATTTCGGCAATTCTTGCACAATGATATGTTTCGATTCGCCACGATGTTTGATGTGTTCAATAACAAAATCTATACCTTGAGAAGATGTTCTGGCACCCATTCCAAATAATAATACTTGCTCACTGGCAATTAATAAGTCTCCGCCCTCACTATACAAGGAACTAGGCGAATGCCGCCTTCTCATAGGATTGATTGTATCACCGTAAACCATAGAACTGTGATTAAAAATGGCTTCCATGATCAGCGATTCTCTTGCTCTTACGGGAGTTGCCATTTTATTGATTAATACGTGATTTGAAATACTGACAGAAGCATCGCGAGTAAAGAAAAAATTGTGTAATGGCCTCAAAGCATATCTTTCCTGGCTTAAGTAATCTGTTAAAGAACGTTTTTCTAAAGGTACACCCTCTATCAACTGAGCAGCAAGATCGTATTCTGACAGTGATAATAAGTATCGTTTATACTCATTCACATTTTCGTTTTCGCAAATTTCATCAATCAACTCTCTTTTTACGCCCTCAT
>CAZVPY010000015.1:18048-18874 GCA_964629135.1 uncultured Thermotogaceae bacterium
TTTTCATTTTTTAACACATCTGTTAAAAGATCTTTTACTTGAAAAGTTTTTGTCGTTTTTTCAAGAACACCCTCTAATTCTGAATACTCCTCTTGCGCTACCGATAAATTTAATATATCGGAATAAAGAGCCCTTTGGGCATTTTCAGGAGTCATATTTTCAACTTCGGGACCCGGGGTGTGCAAGATTACACCTTCTAATTCTCCAATTTCTGAATTGACTTCAACTTGCATTTTCTTTTTTTTAAATGAATCATTTTTCACCTTATTTCCTCCAAAAATTTATTTTTTTTATTCTATCATAGTTTTTGCTTCATCTTGAGAAGTTTGTACAGTCTTTTCAAGATTTTCTTCTTGTTTTTTTTCGTGTTCTTCTACTTCTTCCTCTTGTTTTTTGTCTTCTGTTTCTTTTTCACTTTCTTTTATATCCTGTTTTTCAGTTTTATCGTTTTCTTCTTCTTCATTAGGCATATCTTCACCAAGCTCTTCGTATAATTCAAGATCGGACATTTTAAAAATCTCATAAAAGTTATCTGTAACAGAATACGCATACGGTCTACCCGGTGCTTTCACACGTTTTCTTTTTAATAAACCTGAAAGCAATAACTCTAATAATTGATTAGAGCAATCTTTCCCTCTTACAACTTCTACTTGGGATTTTGTACTGTTTCCATTCTTTGCAACGATTGCCAATACTTCCAACTGGGAGGGAGTCAACTTATCAACGGGCCTTCGAATCAATCGTTCAACGTATTCAGCATATTCTTCCTTTGTGAAAAAGCCGTATTTTTTTCCAACTCTTTTCAATCTAATGCCGTGTTCCTCTT
>CAZVPY010000016.1:0-18332 GCA_964629135.1 uncultured Thermotogaceae bacterium
TAGCTATTTTAACCACCTCCAAAGGTGTTATGACAGACAAGACTGCCAGAAGAATGTCTTCAGGCGGCGAGATTATCGCTTATGTCTGGTAATTCCAAATTGCTTATGGGAGGTGTAAATAATGGCTGAAAAAAAATTTATATCAAGGCTTGCAAAGAAACCCATATCAATTCCCGCAAAAGTTGAAGTGTCCATAAAAGACAATACAATTTTTGTTAAAGGTGCCAAAGGTGAATTGAAAAGAGTGCTAAACGACAGGGTTATTGTTGAGATTGAGAATAATGAAATTACTGTAAAACCAAATCTACAGTTAATGAAAAGAACTAGTGAAGCGAAAATGTTTAGAGCGTTAACCGGAACATTTTGCTCACATATTAAGAATATGATCATAGGTGTTACCGAAGGTTTCAAAAAAGAATTGACTATCGTTGGTGTAGGATATAGAGCAGCTATGAAAGGTAAAACCCTTAATATGAATTTGGGTTATGCTCATGAGGTAAACGTAGAACCACCTGAAAACGTCACATTTGAAGTACCAAAACCTAACCAAATTGTTGTCAACGGTATCGATAAAGAAGTTGTGGGACAAACTGCAGCTAATATTAGAGGCTGGAGAATACCATTGGTTTATGGTGGTAAGGGTATCAGATATGTTGATGAAGTTGTAAGAACCAAAGTCGGTAAAAAGGTATAATCGGGGGTGAAAAAATGATAAATAAGAACGATAGAAAATTTGCCAGACGAAAAAGACATCTGAGAGTCCGTAAGAAGGTTTCAGGTACCCCTGAAAAACCCAGAATGGCTGTGTTCAGAAGTGAGAAACACATGTATGCGCAAATCATTGACGATACGACGCATCACACTTTATGTGAATCATCTACTTTGAACAGTGCTTTAAAAAATACATTGGAGAAAACATGGGATAAAGCAGCAGCTGAAAAGGTTGGGGAAGATATTGCCAACAAAGCTAAACAGGCAGGTATAGAAGAAGTTGTTTTTGATAGAGGCGGATTCAAGTATCACGGAAGAGTCAAGGCACTTGCAGATGGTGCAAGAAATGCCGGCCTAAAGTTTTAAGGAGGGATTGTTTTGCCTCAGAATCGAACGAAAAATGATCAAGTTGAACTTGAAGAAAGAGTTGTTGATATAACACGAACAACAAAAGTTGTTGGTGGAGGTAAGAACCTTCATTTTAGATGTGTTGCCGTTGTTGGTGATAGAAACGGTACAGTTGGTATTGGAATCGGTAGTGCACTTGAAGTGCCTGACGCAATTAGAAAGGCAATATCTGATGCCAAAAAGAATCTGATTACCGTGCCTATTATTAAAGGGACAATACCTCATGAAATTCAGTCCAGATGGACTTCCGCTGAGATATTAATGAAACCCGCTGCTCCAGGTGCCGGTGTTGTTGCATCTGATTCTGTTCGAGCAGTTGTAGAACTTGCCGGTGTTCATAATATCTTGACGAAGAATCTTGGTTCTAGAACGCCGTTGAATGTTGTACGAGCGACTTTCAAGGGTCTCAAAGAGCTTGAATCTCCTGCTGATATTGCAGCAAAGCGAGATATTAAAGTAAGTGAGGTCTTTTATGGTGTAGACAGAGGTGAGAAGAATGTCTAAGTTGAGAATACAACTGGTTAAAAGTCCCATCGGTTATAAAAGTGATCAAAGAGCCACAGCGATGGCTCTGGGTTTGAGAAAAATCAGATCAGTTGTTGAGAAGGAAGATTTACCTCAAATCAGAGGAATGATTAACAAGATCAGGCATCTTGTTAAAGTGGAAGAAGTATAGATAACAATTAAGAATGGGAGGAGGTTTTTTAGATGCCCCTTAAATTAGAAGATTTAAGACCTACAGATGGTTCAATGAAAAAAAGGGTTAGAGTTGGAAGGGGACCCGGATCCGGCAAAGGAAAAACAGCAGGAAAAGGGCATAAAGGACAAAAATCAAGATCAGGTGCCAAAAGTAAACCAGGTTTTGAAGGTGGACAGACACCCCTTTATGTAAGAATTCCTAAAAAGGGCTTTAAAAATATTAATAAGAAGATATATACTGTTATTAATCTTGATGTACTTGAAGAAAGATTCAACAGCGAAGATGAAGTCACGGTATCAGGATTACTTGAAAGAGGTATTATCAAAAAAACGTTGGATGGTGTTAAGATACTTGGAGAAGGAACAATCAGTAAGAAGCTGACTGTAAAAGTCAACGCCTTCAGTAAAAGTGCAAAGGAGAAAATAGAAGCAGCTGGCGGCCAAATTGAGGTGATCTGAATTGTGGACAGCATTTAAGAATGCTTTTCGTATTCCCGAATTAAGAGAAAGAATCATATTTACACTTTTGATGCTTATTGTTTATAGGTTGGGTGTTTATATCCCCATTCCTGGTATCAATTTATCGGAATGGTCAAACGTATTCCAAAGTTTTCAATCCGGTGCTGCAGGAGGGCTTTTTAGTTTCTATGATGTATTTGCAGGAGGAGCTCTTCAACAGTTTTCCATTATGATGATGAGTGTAACACCTTATATTAACGCATCAATCATTCTTCAACTATTAATGAGCGTTGTTCCCAGTTTGAAGGAACTGTCTAAAGAAGGGGAAGAAGGAAAGAAAAAACTGGCGAAGATTACCAGATATTTAACTGTAGCACTAGCTGTTTTACAGGGATTCATTCTCAGTTTCAGTATATCAAGAAATCCCGCTCTTATTGTTGAAGGTATCGCACCATTTTTCTTTGTATTCGTATCAACGATAACAATAGTTGCCGGTACAATGTTTGCTATTTGGCTTGGTGAGAGAATCACAGAAAAAGGTATAGGAAATGGTATTTCAGTCCTAATCTTTGCAGGAATTGTTTCTAGATTCCCCAGTTATATTGGGCAAGCCATTGTGGGACAACTGGGTATTATGGAATGGCTCATCATGTTGGTTGTAATGTTGGCCATGATTGTCGGAATTATTTATGTTCAACAAGGTGAACGAAGAGTTAGAGTACAATATGCAAAAAGAGTAACTGGAAGAAAGGTATATGGTGGACAGACTACATATATTCCTATGAAAGTTAACCAAAGTGGTGTTATCCCAATAATATTTGGGCAAGCGATCATGATCATACCTGCAGCTATTGCATCTATGTCAAACAGTCCCGCTTTGGAAAGATGGCTTGGTACGGGTGGTTATCTGTACGTTCCAATTTACGCTGTACTGATATTCTTCTTCTCGTATTTCTATAGTATCATCACATTTGATGTGCATGATGTATCAGATAATATTAAGAGGTACGGTGGATTTATTCCAGGTATCAGACCTGGCGCACCAACTGAGAGATACCTTACAAGAATACTAAACAAGATGACATTTATGGGTGCGCTGTTTTTGGTTATTATCGCCGTCATACCGTATATTCTATCGGGAGTATTGGGTATAAATATATGGATCGGTGGAACCTCTGCACTAATTGCAGTTGGAGTTGCACTTGATATCATACAGCAAATGGAACAGCATATGATAATGAGAAATTATGATGGATTTATGAAAAAAGGTCGTTTGAAGGGAAGAAGATGAGTTAATTGAAAAAATTAAATTTGATTTTTCTCGGACCCCCTGGTGCAGGGAAAGGTACAGTGGCAAAAGATGTTGTGGAACGCTATGGCGTTCCGCATATATCCACTGGTGATATGTTAAGAGATGCTGTATCTGCTGGATCTGAGTTAGGTAAAAAGGTGCAATCGGTAATGGAATCAGGACAGTTGGTTTCTGATGAACTACTTGTTGATTTAGTTAAAGATCGTTTATCCAAAAATGACTGTAAGAACGGTTTTATTCTTGATGGTTTTCCGAGAAACGTCAATCAGGCACAAGATCTGGATAAAATATTGAAAGAGCTTGAATTATCATTAACAGCAGTGATCTTCCTGGATGTACCTGAGGATGAAGTAGTAAAAAGAATTAGTAACAGAAGGGTTTGCCCAAAGTGTTCCAGAGTGTACAATTTAATCTCTTTAAAACCGAAGAAGGATGTTTTATGTGATGATGATGGCACACCCTTAATTCAAAGGGAAGACGATAAAGCTGAAACCGTTATAAAAAGGTACCAAATTTACATTGATAAAACGTCACCGTTGATCGGATTGTATAGAGACCGTAACCAAATTATTACAATAGATGCTTCCGGAACTGTTGACAAGGTCGATGAGATTGTGTTTAATACCTTGGAAGAGTTGAGGCAGGATTAGTTTATGATAGCCCCGATATTGACTGAAAAGACTCCGGTTAAATTAGGGTCAGTAATCAGAAAGCATGTAAAGTAGGCGGGGGGGAGTAAATGCCAAAAAATAGCAGTGATGTCATAAAAATTGATGGTAAAGTTTTAGAAGCCTTACCGAATGCCGTTTTCAAAGTAGAACTTGAAAATGGACACGAGGTGATTGCACATATATCTGGAAAGATGAGAAAAAATTTCATACGATTAGTTCCAGGTGATAGCGTAGTGGTTGAGTTATCCATTTACGATTTAACAAAAGGGCGTATTGTTTACAGGAAAAAGGCATAAAGAATAGAAGAGATTTGAAAGGAGAGTGTCTGCCATGAAAGTAAGAGCATCTGTTAAGCCAAGATGTGAATTTTGTAAGGTTATCAGAAGAAAGGGAATAGTTAGAATTATATGTAGCAGAAATCCAAAACACAATCAAAAACAAGGCTGACAGAAAGGGAGGTAAAAAGATAGATGGCACGTGTACTTGGGGTAGAGTTACCCAATCAGAAAAAGGTGTTTGTGGCTTTGAGATATATATATGGAATAGGACCAACCAGAGCCGATGAAATATTAAAACATACTGAGATTGACCCAGATAAAAGGGTTAAGGACCTTGCAGAAGATGAAATTCGAAAAGTTACTCAATTTATCAACGATAACTATAAGATCGAAGGTGAATTGAAACAGGAAGTCCAAAAGAATATTAAAAGACTTGTTGAAATTGGTAGTTATAGAGGAAGAAGACACAGATTGGGCCTTCCAGTCAGAGGACAGAGGTCAAAGACCAATGCCAGAACACGAAAAGGCAGAAAACCCGGAATAGGCCGTAAGAAAAAATGATGAATGGAGGGCTGTAAATGGCGATAAAAAAGAAAAAGGAAAAAAAGAAGAAGAAAAAACTACAATCTGATCGTGCGATAGCAAAGATCAGATCAACATACAACAACACGATTATTACGATCAGTGATATGAACAGCAATACCATATCATGGGCTAGTGGTGGAACGGTTGGTTATACAGGTTCCAAAAAAAGCACACCATATGCCGCGCAAATAGCTGCAGATCAACTAGGGAAAGATTTATTGAAAATGGGCCTTAAAAAGCTCGATATCGAAGTTAATGGTCCCGGACCGGGAAAAGAAGCTGCTATTAGAACATTTCAGGCTTCAGGTTTAGAAGTAAACAATATCAAAGATACTACTTCTAACCCTCACAATGGTTGTAGACCGAAAAAAAGACGAGGAATGTAAACTTAAGGAGGTAGAATTAATGGCAAGATATAGAGGTCCTCTTTGTAAATTATGTAGAAGAGAAGGTAAAAAACTTTACCTTAAAGGAGACCGCTGTTTTAGCAATAAATGTGCTTTTGACAGAAGACCATATGTGCCCGGTCAGCATGGACCAACTTCAAGAAACAAATTGACACAATATGGTATGCAGCTTAGGACAAAACAAACAATGAAAAGAGTATATGGAGTTTTAGAGAAACAATTTAGAAATTACTTTGAAGAAGCACGAAAAAAGGAAGGAGTAACCGGAGATAACCTTGTCAAGATCGTTGAATCTAGATTAGACAATACCGTTTACAGAATGGGTTTTGCACCATCAAGAAATGTTGCTCGACAACTAGTTACACATGGACATTTTAAGATAAATGGGAAAAAAGCAAGCATTCCTTCCATGAGAGTTAAACCGGATGATGTAGTTGAAGTAAAAGAAAAAAGTAGATCTCTCTCGGTTATCAGTGAAGCTATAGCAGCTGCCAAAGATAAAGGCACTGCACCCTGGCTGGATGTTAACTTCGATGCCTATCAGGCAACTTGCCTCAGATATCCGGAAATGGAAGAAGCAGGCCTGCCAGTGGACGTACAATCAATCGTAGAATTGTACTCCAAGTAATATCCAAAGAAGAAGGTCTTCAACGGCCTTCTTTCGAGTTGATGTAGACAAAGTGTGATGTCTGCAATGAGTTTAAAAACATAAACTCTACCGGGAGGGATCGAAAAGTATGATTAAATATGTTATGCCTAAGAAATTAATCATTGAGGAAGAAAGAGAGGAAGGGGATTATTTATACGGTAGATTTTCCCTATCACCTTTGGAAAAGGGATTTTCTATAACCATAGGTAATTCCTTAAGGCGTGTTTTGTTATCTTCCATCATGTCTTTGGCAATAACCAGAATAAAGATTCCAGATAAATTCCATGAGTACGATACCATAAAGGGTGTTAAAGAGGATATACTGGAAATAATAATGAATGTCAAACAGATTCAGCTTAGAAAAGAGATTAAGCTTGATGAGATGGTCGAATTAAAAATTGATAAAACAGGACCGGGAATTGTTACCGCTGCTGATATAAAATGTCCTGCAGGGATCGCTGTAACAAATCCCGACCACAAAATCGCTACTTTAAACGAAGATGCTGATTTTGAAATCTATTTATATGCTGAAATGGGTAAAGGCTATGTGCCTATCGCTGAATTCGAAGAGATTGATGATATACAAATGATACCCATAGACGGTATATTTAGTCCTGTTATGCGAGTTAACTTCAGAGATGAAGATGTTCGTGTCGGTAAAAAAACAGACTATGACAAATTAATTCTTGAAATCTGGACAAAAAAGAATATTACACCACGAGAAGCTTTAAGAGCATCATCGAATATCTTGATTGGACACTTTGAAAAAATTCAAGAAAATCTTCCTGAACTGACAACCTTTGATATGATTTTTGAAAGTCCTGACAAGCCTGACAAGATTGAAAGTGAAGAAGATGAGGAACAGATTGTAAACGAAGCAGAAGTTTCTGAAAAAGAAAATGAAGCTGATACAGAAGCTGAGAAAGAACAAGCAGAAGAAGCACAAATTGAGGAAAGTGGTCTTGACGAAGAAGAAACACAATCTGGTGATGAGGATATTAGTTCTATGCCAATCGAAAAGTTAGAACTGTCCGTTAGATCTCTGAACTGCTTAAAGAGGGATAAAGTAAATACCATCGGAGACCTTCTCAATAGACCTATACAGGAACTGTTAAAAATACGAAATTTTGGTAAAAAATCTTTGGCAGAAGTAAATGAAAAACTAAAGGAAAAATTCGATATATCTTTGGATATTTAGAATACTCCATTTTACTGCTCAAGGGCATTAGTTGCCCGAACAAGAAGGAGGAGGCAATATGAAACACAGAAAAAAATTAAAAAAGTTATCAAGGCCCAGTGATCATAGAAAGGCTTTAATCAAAAATTTGATGAGGTCTCTTTTTGAGCATGGCAGTATTGTAACAACTTTACCTAAAGCAAAGGCAGTCAAACCGTTTGTCGAAAAGGTTATTACCAAGGGGAAAAGTGGTACAGTGCATTCCAGAAGATACATATATTCCTACCTTGGAGACAGAAAACTGACCAACAAGGTTGTTGACGAAATCTCTTCAAAATTCAAGGATAGACCGGGTGGATACACGAGAATATTGAAAATGGGTCAAAGAAGAGGAGATGCTAGTGAGGTCGCATTACTTCAAATATTGGACGAATAAGATTTAAGCAAAAATAAAAGGCGGTCTGATGGCCGTCTTTTTTTATAGGTGTGTTTATATTGAAAGCAAGAAAGTTAAATTATAAAACATTTTTAATCTTCATCGTTTTTTGCGTTTTGAGTTTCTTGGGGTATGTAAATCTTGAAAGTGCGGTTATCAATTCCAGATATACAAGATTACCGATTTTACAAATTAACTGGATAATAATTGCCATTACCTTGATTATCTTAACGTTTCTTATATTTGAAAAAATTCATCTTGGAAAAATACTCATTCCCGGATATGTTTTGATTATTAGTCTTTTGGTATTGTTGTTGATTTTCGGTGAAAAGTGGGGTGGTTCAAGAAGATGGTTTTCGACTCCTATTGGAGGTTTTCAACCATCTGAGTTTGTGAAACCTTTTATGATTGTCCTTTATTCTTATCTCTACTCTCATGGTGCTGATTATTCAAAGAGCTCATTGATTAATCTAATATTAACCTTACCGGTGGTTCTCTTAATCGTCCTTGAGCCTGATTTTGGGACTGGCATGGTTTTTGTCTTTACCTTTCTAATGTACTATGTGATTACTGAAAAGAATAAAAGACGTTTACTTGGATTTTTTATTATATTTCTAATACTAATTCTTTTGGTTTACACCTTTGGATTGAAACCCTATCAAAAAGAAAGAATCACTTCATTTCTGGATCCTTCAAAAAATCCTGATACATACTATCATACTCAACAATCTATCACGATGGTTGCTTCTGGGGGGTTATTCGGAAAAGGATATCAAAGGGGTTTAGGAAATCTATATGGATATATACCCGCAGACCACACAGATTTCGTTTTAGCTGTTTTTGCTGAAGAAGAGGGATTTTTAGGAATGCTGTTTTTTTACAGTTTATGGTTCATTTTATTCGCAATTAATATTTCGATCATTCGTAGGAGAAGTGGAATAAAGAAGTGGTTATCTTTGGGTGTGTTTTCAACCTTTTTTATTCAATTTACAATTAATGTTGGCATGGTAATCGGTCTACTTCCTGTGACTGGCTTGCCCTTGCCATTTTTTACTTACGGAGGGAGTTCAACTGCTTCCAATGCGATTTTAATTGGTATTTTGCTATGGGCATCTATTGATGGTGAAAAACGATTGGAGGTGTTATCATCCCGTTAATAGCGAATGATGAAACAGAAGAAAAGATCTTAGGATTACTTTCATTTGCAAGTAAAATGGGAGCATTGGTATTTGGAAAAGAAAGTTTGGAAAGATATCTGGACTCAAATCATTTCAAAATATTATTTTTGGCATCAGATTGTTCTGACAACACTAAAAAGATGTGGCTTAACAAGACCACAACAACAGGTGCATTGCTCATACAATTTCAACATACAACAAAAATAGAATTGGCAAAAAGGCTTGGTAAAAAAGAGTTGAGTGCAGTGAGTACTTCAAACCAGGATCTTGTGAAAGGTATCAGGAAATATTTGGAGAGAGGTTGATGTTTGGATATATAAGACCCGTCAGAAATGATTGTGAAAATTATCTGTTCAGAGCGCAATATTGTGGTTTATGTAAGACACTCGGAAAGAAGTACGGCCAACTTTCCAGATCTTTTTTATCTTATGATATTAGTTTATTAACATTATTATTGCATGCTTTGAGTGGAAAAGAATTTAATTACAAATATGAAAATTGCATCATGCATCCGGTGAACAAAAGAAGAGTCAAAAGTCCTAATGAAATAGATCAAATAGCAGCTGATGTTAGTGTTTACCTTGTAAAAATAAAGATTCAGGATAACATAAGGGATGAAAGCTTCTTTAAAAAATTCTTCTATCAGGGGCTCATTAAAATCCCGATGCAGTGGAACCGGGAAACACTGTTCAAGTACGATGATTTGGATGATCTCTTTTATCAATTGGAAAGAATGGAAGAAATTAAAAAGCCTGACATAGATGAATTATCAAATTGTTTTGGAACTATACTAAAACAAATAATACATTATGCTTCAAAGAAATTACTCATCACATTACCTGTTGAAGTTGAACTTTTTACCTTTTTTTTGGGTAAATTAATATATACATTAGACGCTTTTGAAGATCTTGAAAGAGATTTAAAAAAGTGGCGTTATAACCCATTAATATTTGAAAATAAAGAGGTTATTCTTACAGTTGACAAAACCGAAGAAGCAATAAAAACTATAAAAGCAAAAGAAAAATGGCGTGTATATCTTTTGCTTGATCACATCAAATATATTTATTCTTTTTTTAAAAATTCTTTAGGTGTATATCGTTTTGAAATTGATGGTATAATATCAAAGTCATTACCGGCAATGGTTTACAGAGTTCTTGATGTGTCGTCTAATTGTCAAAAAAAAGGAGTTTTTAATGAATAAAGATCCCTATAAAGTATTAAATATCAAACCCGGTGCAACTAAAAAGGAAATAAAAGAAGCATATAACCAGTTGGTTAAAAAATACCATCCGGATTATTATAAAGAAAAACACATGAAAGAACTGGCCGAGCAAAAAATGAAGGAAATAAACGAGGCATATGATTATGTTATCAACAACGGAGTTTCGCGGCAAAGTTATCAAGATGAACGTTATCAAAAAAACAACTCAAGATCTACAAGTAGTTCTTCTGACTATGATTACACATATATTAGAAGGCTGATCCAAGCCGGAAGATTTTCTGAGGCCAGTAATATCTTGGAAGAAATAACAGTGAGAGATGCTGAGTGGTATTATCTGATGGGTGTTATAGAGATTTCATCCGGGAATTACAATCAAGGTAGGGTAAACTTTGAAAAAGCGTTAAGGCTTGATCCTGAAAATTCCGAATATCAAGCTGCTTATAGACAAACGGTGAACGGTTATTTCTTCTCCAGAAGAGCCGGCCATGCCAGAACGGATACAGAGACCTGTTGTCAGGTTTGCGGTACCCTTTGGTGTCTGGACTGTTGTTGTGAGTGTTCCGGTGGAGATTTTATTACTTGTTGTTAATACAACTCAATATAAAACAAATTTTGGAGGGATGAGTACGAATGGATATGTCGTTTGAAGAAGTGATGAATATGCTCATATCAAGATTAGAAGGGTTAAGTGCATCTGTTGAAGACCTTCGTTTTAGAATTAATATCATAGGTAGTGCCTTAGCAGATCAAGATGTGATAAAAAAGGATGATATAAGAGCAGCGGTAAGGAAGCAATTAAATATTATGAAATATTTGGGCTCGGCAGATAATGTAGACTTTAACACCGTTGAAGGATTAACTGAAAGTATAATGAATTGGTTCGATGGAGATATGTCAGCCATCAAAGCAGAATATGAACAATATAAAAAGATAATGGAAGAAGCTGAAGAGAAGATAAAGAAAGAGGGACAACGTATTGAAATTGCGGGTCCCGGTTCGTTAGGAGATCTGAAAACTAAAAACTGATAAATTAGGTGATCGTATTGAGTAACACTGTAGCAGTTGAAATCAACAATATCAGCAAAAATTTTGGTAGTATACAGGCTTTAAAAGAAATTTCCTTCAGTTTTAATCAAGGAGAAATCTTTGGTTTGTTAGGTCCTAACGGAGCAGGGAAAACAACTTTGGTAAGAATTTTAACAACTATACTTGAACCTGATAACGGATCAGTCAAGCTATTTGGAAATGATATCACAAAAAAAAGAAAAGGAATCAGAGAGATTATTGGCTATGTTCCCGCTTCAGTCATCTTGTATCAGCATTTAAGTGCCAAAGAAAATTTGATGCATGCAGCTAGTCTTTACAATATTGAGAAAAAAAAGGCAAACCAGAGGATCGAGATGCTTCTTAAGAAATTTGATATGTGGGAGTGGCGACATGAAAAGATCAAGAATTTTTCATCTGGAATGGCCCAAAAAATAAATATATGTAGAGGAATTTTGCATAATCCGAAACTGCTCGTTTTGGATGAACCTACAAATGGTTTGGATCCTAAATCCCGCCAGGTCGTTAGGGATTTTATCCTTGAGATCAATGAAAATGATACAACGGTACTCTTAACAACACATGTAATGTGGTCTGTGGAAGAAATTTGTAAACGAGTGGCCATCATTGATAAAGGTCAGTTGATTACCATCGATAGTATTTTAAATCTGAAATCTACGGAATTGGAAAAGAAGGATGAGATAAAAGTTTTTGTATCCGGTTTGATTGAAAACAAGGATAATTATAACAAACTTAAAACAATAGACTGGATTCAGGATGTACAACATGAAGATAAAAAAAATTACGTCATTACTATCAATGGAAATAACAAGGTGAAAGAATTACAACGGCTTTTGTTGGAAACTTTTACAACCATTGAAAATATTAGAATAAATGAACCAACCTTGGAGGATATATTTATATCATTAACTAAGAGGGTAATCTAAAATTGGAGGTGCAACATGAAAAAAGTCTTTTTATGTTTTTTAGTTTTATTAGCTTTTGTAACAGTTCAATTTGCCGATGTAACGGATTATATACCTGCAGATTCGGTTTTTGCATTCACATCGGTCAATAATCCTGAAAACTATGCTAAATTAAAGGAGCAGACGATTTTTGGCTTTTTACTAAGAGACATGGGTTTGGAAGGAATGCTGTCACAACAGGTAGAGAGTATGAAATATGCTGATCCTGAATTTAAACCTGAAAACGTTTGGGCACTGTTACAAGGAGATATTGGGTTGTTTGTACGAGGTGAGATCAATTACGATGTGCTTGCCCAAATGGATGAAATGACCGATCCTGAACAAATGATGGCCATGGATCCAATGGCATCTCTTGGACCTCTTATGGAAGCCATTGAAGACCTCAATTTTGCATTGATATTAAAGCCAACTGCAAATCCAAAGGATATCCTTGAAACAATGGGGAAACTCCTACAGATGGAATTGCAATTTGGTGCTAACGGACCTGTTGTGTTGGCCGAGGATAATGGACACTTGTTAATCACAATGGACCAGGAATCTATGGATGTTGCCATGAAGGCAAAAGCAAACAACATCATGACGAATTCTGTTTTCTCTAATTTGTATCAAGAGGATAACTGGATGATTTTCTACAACGGTAAGATGGATAATCAAAAGATGATGGAGGCAATGGAAAAAGCCTATGGCATGGAATTAGAATTTGATTTGAGCGAAAAGGTTGAAATGGAATACGGTTGGACTAAGGGTTATGTGAATAATGGACTGGTTCTTGAATCTTTCAACCAATACACTTATAAAGATCAAGCCTTTAAAGACATGGCAATCAACATGGGAAACAGACAATCAGATTTGATTGATAAATTGAACATTCCCGGATTTGTCAGAGGAGCAATGGCATTAAGAAATATGGATCAGCTTTGGACAATGTTAGACCCAGTAATAAGAAATATCATGACCCAGGCTGTAAAAATGTCTGGTGAAGAACTACCAGCTGAAGCCATGGACATGATCATGACATTAATGGAAAGTTGGACAGGAGATATGCGATTTAGCTTAGATGTATCTATGACTGAAGCCGGCGAAATGGCCGTTGATATGTATGCCGATATGGGAACTTCAGATGTGGCATATATAGAACAGCTGATTCAGTCTTCCGGTGAACAATTGCAGAGTTCAAATGGGATGAAGTATATGAAACTCTCTGGTGAAATGGAAGACATGACTGAAACCGATCCTTATATGGAAGAATTTGGAACAGGTGAATTTGATCCATATTTGGTATTAAGCCAGAATAAAATGATGATTACAACACTTAAGCCGGAAAATATTCAAACTAAATTGGCACAAGCAACACCAATTACTTCGAATCAGATGTTTGAAAGCATGAGTAGTGAGTTTAAAACAGTTGATAAGTATTACGGGATGCTGTTTGTAGACATTGCAGATGTTTTGACAAAACTAATGGGAATGGCCTATCCATCAGCCATTTATTCTGAAGTAGGCGTTAACAACGAAGGAGATTCTCAAGCGGTATTTGTGATTAAATAAAGGAGAGATGATGTTTTCAGCCATATTTTGGTTTTTTGCTTTAATATTGTCTATCGCGTTATTAATTGAAAAAAATCTGAAAACATCCATTCTATATTTTGGGCTTTTTGGAACCATCACATCCGGAGCGTATCTATTTATGGGTGCTCCGGATGTTTCTTTTGCTTCACTTGCACTGGGTGCTGGGTTCACTACATTTGTTTTTTTAATTGCCATAAAAAAAACAGGAATGGTTCGTGTGAAGTATGTTCCCGCTCCTTACATGATTTTTGGAAAGAAAGAAGAGCTGACGGGTTTTGAATATGAGTTGTTGAAATCTTTTTTAATCGAACAAAACCTGGAGGCTGAATATTCTGTATTAGATTCTCAATTGATTAACAGGAAGCAAACAGATATCATCATCGGGGGAATTTTCAGCACAGAAAAAATGAGAATTGACGAAAGAAAATGGTTAAAGGTAGAGATATTAGAAACGAAGATCTATCGGGATGCCAAATCAAGAGAAATAGATTTGGTAAGAATGAAGAAAGAAATATTGGAAGGTGAAACACCTGCAGAGGAATTTGAGTTTATCAGAGAAGCCCAATACCAATTTTTAATTGAGCATCATAGACCGGAATTGGCTGAAGATCTTAGACAATTTCTTAAAGAATTGAAAAATTCAGGAGAATTTCAAGAGATGGTGAGGCGATATATCGGATGAAATTCGTGTCACTCTTGGTACTTATTCTACTATTGCTATTTGGTTCGGTAGTGTTTTTTTATATTTCAAACAGCAATTTTGAAAAATATGATAATCCTTATTTGGAAAGCCCCCTTGAGTCTAATTCTTCAATGAATCTTATCAGCGCAATCTATTTAGATTATCGATTCTATGACACTATTTTTGAAGTCATTGTTTTTTTTGTTGCTGCTTTTGGTGTTAATATGGTTTTGGAAAAGCTTCCCGACAGTAAAAAAACAAAACCGTCCAAATTAATATCCATTAACTCTGAAGAAGTGGATTTAAGAATGGAAATTGCAGGCAGTTTTATCTTTACTTTATCTTTGATATTTTCAATATACATCGTTTTTTCTGGCCATATTGGTCCTGGTGGAGGCTTTGTCGGAGGTGTTGTTGCTGGGACAGGTTTATTGGTCCTAAGTGGTTCGAAGGATTTAAAACGAATAGAAGAAAATCTGAATAGTATGCACATACATGAAATAGAACAATCCATCATGTTTTTCATCCCGATTTCCGGGATCATTGGGTTGTTACTTTCTAATACCGGGTTCTCAAATTTTTTACCGCAAACGACTCCCGGCACTTTTTTTTCAGGAGGGAACGCGCTTCTTTTTAACTTTCTTATTGGCTTTAAGGTTTTTTCAGGAACTTGGACTATTTTATATAATTTTGTTCGACATAGAGGCGTTATATGATGAAAAATAAACTTTTCATTGTAGCTTTACTTCTTCTTGCAATAGGGGGTCTTGGTTTAGAGCTTATAGAATCATACAGATTAACAGATCGTAATTTAAATGAAGAGATATACTTGGGAAAGTTTGAGATTATAGCTTATGGTAATCAATTTTCAATTGAGGAATGGTGGCAGGAGCAGCCAAAGATAATTTTAGAATATGAAGGGGAAGAAACCCTTTTAGAAGAAATTAAAACAGTCTTACAAAATATTGGTTTTATTCTCGGAGAGGGTAAAAATTTTTATGTAAAAACTGAACGGCTTGAAGAACGATTCATCTATATTGAAACTGTTTATGATTCAAGGGAAATCAACAATATGGATTCTCTTTTGATTGTTTCAGAGAATAACGTACCTCAATTAGAGGATTTTTTTCAAAATGCTTTCGGTAATTATTCAAAAATTTTACCAAAATTAGTACTCATACACACCGAACTGTTTTTTGATGTTAACGGTGAAATTCTTTATAGAGGCCCAGAGTACTCTGTTATCAAGGTTTTTGATGAACAATTAAAAATTAGCATGGATAATCGAAATATGGAATTTGATCTTCCCTTTTACCCCGTTTTATACCTTGACTTAACACAAAAACAATTTTTATTAAATGTTGAAACAAAAGATCCTCAGACTATTTTTATTAATGGCGAGAAAATTGCCGCTCCCGTGCAATTATATTTAGATGAAGGTGTTTATGAGATAGAATTTGCAAATCGTTCTCAATACATTTATCTTAAAAATGATATGGTTTTCTCACTTGATAATATACAAAAGGCTGAATTAACAATTAATTTGAATGTTCCATCACAGATCCTTTTATTGAAAGATGAAGAAATCGTTGAATCGTTACAAGCTCAAAATGAAAAGTTTGTACTTTTACCGGGTGAATACACATTAATAGTTGACCATAACGAATACAAACGTTACGAAGAAAGTTTCCAATTATCATCTTCCCAACAGTTAAAGAAGGATATCGTTTTAGTAGAAAAACCCGGTACGGTTATATATCGAATGGATTTATCTCACGTTTACAACGACATTATTTTTGAAGATCAACGGGTGATCCTTACAGAACATGAAGAATCTCTCCTCATTGACATAGAAAATGAACTCATTTCTGGCATTGATTCGAAAGTAGTTTGGTTTGACGGGAAAACCATTGTAGTTGGAAATAATATAATTAATTGGGAACAGAAAACATACTATAGTGGAACGAGTGTGATCATCAACGCTGTAAAAATAAATAACAGTCTATGGCTCTTTACATCAGATAAAAATGTGATTTCTCTTGATATAAACACATGGGAACCACAATGGAGTAGAAAGGTTAATTACACAGCTTTTAAAATCATTACAACCGAAAATTATATTGGTGTTTTAGACGCTTTTTCAAGGGTTATATTGATTAATACAGAACTTGGCTATCGAGATTATTTTGACATGAGAATCCCGGGTATCACGGGAATTAATTTTTTAGAACAAACCGAAGAAAAAATAAGTATAAATCTTCAAAATGATGAGCATTGTATTGATTACTATTTCAAAAGTAAAACTACAGATTTGAGAAAAAAGGAATCCGAACAATTGCGCACAGAATTCAAACAATTGGGAAACATACTCTATCAAGATGAGAAACAACTAATTACCTTATCCGGAACCTTAATTAAGGTTATTAAAAAGAAAAACCATCTCGCCATTCTTACCGGTGAAGAGATGGTTGTATGTACTGTATATTAATTATGCATTAATCGCTACATGATCAGATGTTGAATTATTGTATTGATCTTTAAGGCGAGTTAACTGTTGAATAATTCTTTGATTATCATTCTTGATGAGTGAGTCTATTTTATTGACCGAATAATTGACAGACGAATGGGTTTTTTCAAACCAATCCGCCACACCTGTAACAGACTCTTTCATAGTATGGACGGCTAAGTACATGGCTATCATCCTAATTTCACTTACAGGTTTTTTCCTGGTTTTTGAAACCAAGGCTTTTTGATCAATGTCGAAGACTTTTTCTACTGATTGAAAAAGTTTTTCCTTAGGTGAGGGCGTTTTGTTTATCCTTTCATTGTTGGGAATGATTTCGTTTAGGATAAGTTTTATTGTCATTAGGTCAACAGGTTTATTTTGTAATTTATTTGCCATGATGATCTTAATGAGAAAACCGATAATTTCACGTATGTTGTTGGAAGAATTCTCTGCAAGATAATCAACAGCATTAACGGGTAAAGACAACCCTTCATTTTCAATAAAGTTTTCAATAATCCGCTTTCGGGTACTAACATCGGGAGCGAGCATTTCAACCACAAGCCCCATTTGAAATCTTGAAATCAGACGATTATGAAAGGTTCCCAGATCGTTCGGGTTTCGATCACCACAAAAAGCGATTTGCTTTCCGGAATCGTAAAGTGAATTAAAGGTATGAAACAATTCGTTTTGTATACCTTTTTTTCCGATGAGAAATTGAATATCATCGATGAGTAAAACATCAATGTTTTGTCTAAACCTTTCCCTAAACTTCTCAGTGGTGTTGGTTTTTATGCAATAGATGAGGTTGTTCATAAATTCCTCAGATGTAATATACAATACCCTTAGTTGGGGTTGTGTTTTCATAATTTCATGTGCAATAGCTTGAAGCAGATGAGTTTTACCCAATCCGACTTCACCATAGATGAACATCGGATTAAATTGTCCGGGATTTCGAGATACTTCAACGGCACTATTATATGCAAAAAGATTCCCACCACCCGGAATAAAGCGTTCAAAAGTGTAATTCTTATTTAAGTTCGATAGCGCTACAGGTTTTCTTGTAATTAAACGCTCTCCAGGACTTTTTTTCTTATCGGGACTCGTGATATTGTTCGAATCCAAAGTTGAAAATTCCAAGCGATAGCCATAATCTTTACCGAAATAATCACGAACGGTGTTTTCGATAGTTTTTCCGTATTTATTTTTTAGTCTTTCTTTAAGAAAGAGATTTTCCACAGCAAAAGTTATAAGATGTTCATCATCTTTTATACTGGAAATACTGAGTGAACCGAACCACCTATCCCAATGATTTGGATGAATATTCTTTTGCAATAACTGGAAGAACTCTTTCTC
>CAZVPY010000017.1:0-17956 GCA_964629135.1 uncultured Thermotogaceae bacterium
CAAACCTCAAAATTCAAGGGTTGCTTCTCCTATGACATCAGCCATTGTCATTTGGAAAAACGATGCCATAACCAGGGAGATCATGTTGGGCAGCATTTCGTTGAAGATAATGAATAAAGGTCTTTCTCCCAGAGAACGGGATACTTTAACAAAATCACGGTTTTTCAGACTCACCACCTGCGATCTCAATAATCTGGTAGGCCACGGCCAACTGGTTAAAGCCAGGATCAACACGATGGGCATCACACCTTTTACTGTGATATAAGCTGCTATGACAATCATTAAGGGTAAGCTGGGAATAACAAGAAATACGTTTGTGAACAGTGAGATAATATCATCCACCAATCCACCAAAATACCCAGCTACAAGGGCAAGTGTCAAAGCAATAAAGGTTGTAAACAGTCCTGTTCCGATACCCACTGTCAAGGTTATTCTCGTTCCCCATATTACTTGGGAGAAGATGTCTTGTCCAGAATGCGTTGTTCCAAAATAATGTTCCGATGATGGTGCCGAATTCAGAGGGAATTTTTTGGTGTATTGCTTGTAAGTCGTCTTTTCTTCCTGTGTGTAAACTCTTGTCTCTTCAAATTCGTTGATGGTTTCTCTTTCAACGGTTTTTCTTCTCCCCCTGTCCGTATCCAGTATCTCAACCGTTTCAATTCTGTTTGCCTTGGGATCATATGGGGCCAGTACTGGGGCCAATATGGCAATACCGACAAAAAACAACAGGATGAAAAAGCCAATGGCGGCCTTTTTATTTTCAAAAAAGAGTTTAAAGATATCACCCAACATTATTTACCACCGTCCCGCACTCTTGGATCAAGGATTAAGATGAACACATCGGCAATGAAATTGGCAATCAAAACCGCTGCAGAGATAAACAGAAAAATCGACTGCATCAGGGGGTAGTCTTTTGCCTGAACGGCCTGAAAAAGCATGAGCCCGACTCCCGGATATCCAAAGACCATTTCTGTCAGCAAGCCTCCGCCAACCACAAATCCCAGGGACATGGCAAATCCTGTTATTGAAGGTAACAATGCGTTTTTCGCGGCATAAAGACCTTTGATTCTTTTCATAGGCAATCCCTTTGCCAAAGCCACTGTAATGTAATCTTCGGCCAAAACGTTGATCATGTTGTTGCGCATGGTCAAGATCCAAGCCCCCATGGAACTGATGATAATCGTTGTGGCCGGTAGAAAGCCATGTTTTAGGATGGAGAGTATAAATTCCCAACCCGTTCTGTCAATTCCCGGTGCATAGGATCCACCGATAGGAAAGATCTGAATTTTAAAAGCCAACAAATAGATAAACAACAGGCCCAGCCAAAAATAAGGAAAGGAACGGATAAAGATAAAAAATCCCACTGTAAAGGTGGCCAGAGGTTTATTCCTGTTCCACGCACAGGCAATCCCGATGATAGTTCCTATGATAAAACTGATGATGGTTGCAAGGCCCATCAAACCCAAACTCCATGGAATCGCTACTCTTAACACATCTGAAACGGGTGTGGGAAATCGGGAAATGGAAACACCAAAATCCCCTTTTAAGAGATTCAGAAGGTACTTGCCGTATTGGGTAATCAAAGGATCTTCCGTGTTCACACCAAAGGCGGCTTTAATTGATTCCAAGGCTTCCGGGGGGACCCCCTGCATTTTATCCACCAGATCAGAAGCCGGATCACCGGGCATCATCCTGGGTAAAAAGAAGTTGATGGTAATGGCTACAAAAAGGGCAAATAGTAAAAGCCCGACTTTTCTTGCAAAATACTTCATTTTCCACCTCAAATCGAACGGGATGTTGTTAGTATTGTATCTATAAAATCCCCTCTTTCGAGGGGATTTTTTCAAGCTATACTATATCATGACACGATAGTAAAAACCATTTTTTCGACTGATTAATAAAAAAAATCGAATTTCTCATTATTGTGCGGGCGGACACATCGGTCCGCCCCTACATCTCTTATATAGGGATTTACGTTCCTTTGTAGGGGAGCACCGGCGTGTGCTCCCGCAAATGAGGTAACGATTGATATTTACAAAACCACTCTTTTTACAGTCGACCCATATCGTTATTTTGCTTAACGCAGGTGTATGTTAAAGAGAACAGGTAATTTATGCATACCACCCGGTCTTGGCATAGCATATGGATTTTCGGCATTTGGCCATCCTACGAATCTCAACGTGTTGTATTCAAACCAGACGGGATTAAAGAATAACGGAACCGAAGGAAGATCCTTCATGAACTGCTCAACTGCAGTCATCATCAACTCGTCTTGTACAGGCTTTTCAGTTTCTCTCTTATACTGATCTAGCACTTTGTCGATTGTTGGGTTCTTGTATCTCATACCGTAGTAATTACCAGCGTTTTCTCCAAGTGGTGCCCAATTATCTGAATGCATCCAGTGGGTGTACTGATAATGTGGATTTGTACCTGTAACGGCAATTCCCATGCACATTCTGTAATTTCCGTTATAAAGGTTGTCTTTATAAGGTGTTGGCCATGCTGCCTGAGTTAAGATTGCCTCGATACCCACTTCTTTCAACTGGGATGATATGACTTCACAACCGGTTACCCAGTCTGTCCAACCTGTTGGTGTGTAGAGTTTGAATGACAGTTCCAAACCGTCTTTTTCATAGATGCCTCTGTTGTTCATTTTATAACCGGCATCTTCAAGGATGATGGTAGCGTAATCCGGATCGTATTCCACTCCGTATTCATCCTCGAAGGGTTCTGCAAGGTATTCAAATTGAGCCTGAAGTCCCGCAATATGAGCTGGAACGGCTCCACTTGCCATGATTCGTGTTATTTCTTCAGGATCCATTGCAAACGCAATCGCTCTTCGAACTTCGGGATCATCAAAGGGTTCTTTTAAGTTGTTCAGATTAAGGAAAACAAGATTCCCTGCAGGTAACCAGTATTTATGGTGTTCTGGGTCGGATTTCACATAGACTTCATCGATATTGGCTACAAAATAACCAGCCCAATCGTATTCATCGTTTGCCAGCTTGAAGCCAACCTGTTCATTGGTCGTTGAAATGTATTCAATCCCAGCAATATAAGGAAGTGGTTTGCCGTCTTCGGCTATTTGCCAATAATCCGGATTACTGTCCACGATGTAGGAAAGTTCTGTGAAAGAATTGTCACGGTAGATGAAAGCGCCGGTTCCTACTGGATTAGTGTTTCCGGTCCATGTGAGAGGGTCATCAACCTTTGACCAAATATGGGTCGGAATAATGAATATACTAGAAAAATATTCTATGAGTGTTGTGTTTACTTCTTTAAAATGGAAAGTGATTTGATTATAAGCGGATGCTTCTACTTTTTCAAGACCCTGATTCCAGATGCCAGAATAATCCAGCGCCTGGTTTTCTTTACCCAGATTCACCGTAAACAAGACATCAGCAATAGTAAATGGTGTCCCGTCATTCCAGTAAACATCATCCCTTAATGTAAAGGTTAACGAAAGCAAGTCATCTGCCCATTGATAAGACTCTGCCAGCCAAGGAGTGATTTCACCAGTCATTGGATTGTAATAGATCAAGGTTTCATAGAAAAGCCCTACGGTTGCTTCCAATGCATTGGGAGAGAACGGGTTGAAATTCTGTACAAGAACCCCCTGTTTCATGGGAGTCATCTTGACATAGCCACCCCTTTTAACGTCTTGTGCCATCAACGTGCTGCTTAAAATCAAACACACAATCAGCAAACTAAACAACAGTGTTTTTTTCATTTTATTGCCCTCCTTTTTTATCATCCGGCTTTCTTGCCGTGTTTTTCTTTCTGCTTTTTTATGTCATAACATTATACACTTTTTGTGATTAATGTCAAAACATTAAATAACGAAAAAATGGGAAGCCTTTTATAAAGTTAATAATCACTTCCCATCTCGTGCTATAATTACATATGAACGGAGGTTTGACATGAGAAAGTTTTTATTGTTGCTTTTCTTGCCTGTTTTGTTTCTTTTGAGCACTTCTTATTCACAGGAAAGCATGGAGATTCCCTTAAAATTTGATATGACATCTAACGCATTGTATCAATTTCAAATCCCTTTAACCCTTGGAATGCCTGTTGATTTTGGTCTGGGATTTAACGATATTATTCCAGCTGGATATTTTTATGTTTTTTCTGAAGAAAAAAGAGAGAAAACCGTTTTCTTTGTCAAACAACCGGCAGAAATCAGACGGATTAAAGTAATGTGGGGTCTTTCCGAGGAGTTTTTATTCGAATTTAGGTTTCAACATATCTACAACGATTCTTTTGATTTGGAACAAATCTCAAAGTTTTTTGGTTTTTCCACTCCTTCTATGGGAATTCCGTTGACTTTCAGTTATGATTTTCGGGCGTTTGGCAGCGGTTCAAACCCTGTGTTAAATGCTTTTGGAGTGGGGTATACGAATCTTGGCCCTGTTGAGTTAAACGTGTTTTTTCAAACCTATCGTGATCGTCAAAGAAAAAACGGACTGACTGAAATAGGTATCAAGCTCTTTGATGCCAGACCATTTGGTTTTGTTATGGGAGATTTGTTAGGTGTCTTTTCCATTATCGATTTAAAAGATCTGAATACCCGCTTTAAACCCAGAATCGCTACCGGTTTTTCCCGAAAAACCGATTCCCTTTCTTTTGCTTTTCTACTTCACAGTGATTCAGCTGTAAACGAAAAAACAACGTTGAATTTGAATACCATGTTGTTACTTCCCGTGTCTGGTGAACCCTATTGGACGTTCCAAGGGCAATATAATTATTCCAAACAGCTGTCTGTCATTTTTAATTGCTCTCTGGAAGGTTTTTATTTCGAAAACAAATACATCTTTGATCTATCCACCCTTTTTCCAAATGGTTAAAACAAATCCCCTTTCACTCTATATCCATATGCCTTTTTGCACTTCCAAATGTGATTATTGTGACTTTACTTCATTTCCCATTGCATCAAAAACTGAAACCGTTTTTTCGGATTATTTTGCCGCTTTAAAAAGAGAACTTTTGTTTTGGAAAAACCGTTCCCTTAAGTTGCCCTATAAGCTGAATTCTCTCTATATTGGCGGTGGAACACCTTCTGTTGTCCCTTTTCATTATTATCAGTCTTTTCTTGAAGCGTTGTTTCAACTCTTTAACCCTCCAGCTGAATTTACCTTTGAAGTCAATCCCGGCAGTGTTTCGGGTGAATTATTACGGGGGTTAAAAGATTACGGCTGTACCAGAATCAGCATGGGGTTGCAATCACCAAATGATGATACACTGGAAAGTGTGAACAGACGCCAAACTCTTACCCAATTTGTTCAGGCTTATACTATTATCAGGGATTTTTTCACCAACGTGAACATTGATCTGATTTGTGGTCTGCCAGAAGACCTTCACGGATGGGTAGAGAAAAGTGGTGATCTGATGGCGATATTGGCACCGGAGCATTGTTCAGTCTATATTTTGGAAGCTGAGAAGGAAACGCCGCTGGGTAAAAACTTTAGAAAAGGAGCCATAGAACTCCCCTCATTTGAGTACACAACCGAGATTTTTGAACAGATGATTTGGCGATTAAAACAAGCGGGTTATGTACAATATGAGATTTCTAACTTTGCATTGCCCGGTTATGAATCCCATCATAACCACTGTTATTGGGAAAGCCAAAACTACCTGGGCCTTGGTGTTTCAGCTGGTGGTTTTTTTAATGGGTTCAGATACGTGAATACACATTCGTTATCTGAATATTTAATAGCTTCATTTGAAAATGAAAGGCATTATGATTATCATACCGTTAATTCACCAGAGGAAAATTTGAGAGAGTTTCTTTTTATGGGGTTGCGATTGAGAAGGGGAATAAATTTAGAGGAATTAAAAGTTCAATTTCCTGATAACGCTGTTGAGAAAATCATAACCATCCTTGCCGGTTCTAAGTATATGACCGTTTCAAACGATTTTTTGAGATTGAATGATTATTTTTTTCTTCATAATCGGGAAGCGTTTGAGTATCTTTTGGAGGTTGTATAGGGCCTGCTGAAAAACTCAGAGTCATTATCAATAAAGCTTTACAGAGTATTTTTCCCAAATTAGCTGCAAGGATTTTTAAGGAATTAGGTAAAAAACCTTGCAGATGAGAATTCCCCCCCGTGGGGGGGGAGGGCCGCTTGCGGCGGGGGGGGTCTAAACACTCTAACAGGAACATCACTGTTATGGAATTTGAGAAGCAAATTCCCAGGAGTATTCTGCGAAACTCCAATGGTATTCTCCCAAGACCCCCCCCACCCTCTTCGAGGGCACCCCCCCGGTGGGGGGGATTTTCAAGCCGGGAATCTTACAGAATTATCTTACAGAATTATCTTATGAACCGTTGTTTTAAATTGTAGATCACATTTTAAAAGGGACGTAAAAATAAATAATAACATAAGACGCTGGAGTAGTTTTTTGGATTTTTTACACTTAAAACAAACCTGAGAGCTAAATTCCTTTAATTTTACATCTTAATCGTTTTAAAGTTCAAAGCCCCAAATCATCCGATACGGATTTCATGGCATCGATGACGAATTGGATGTGTTCGGAGAGGTCGACTCCCAGTTCTTCTGCGCCTTTTTTGATGTCTTCTCTGTTGACAGAAGCGGCGAAGGATTTGTCTTTCAGTTTCTTTTTTACGGATTTTACTTTAAGGTCTTCTATCTTTTTTGAGGGTCTGACTAAAGTGGCGGCTGTTATCATACCGGTTAGTTCATCAACGGCAAAGAGGGTTTTCGCCATGAGAGTATCTCTTTCAACGCCTGTATAATCTGCATGGCCCAGGATGGCTTTGATCCAGGACTCATCTACACCCTTTTCTCTTAAGATCTCTGATCCTTTGTACGGGTGATCTTCTGCTGTGGGAAATCGTTCGTAGTCAAAATCGTGCAACAAACCAACTGTTCCCCAGACTTCCTCATCTTCGTTGAATTTCCTTGCATATGCTCGCATTGCAGCTTCTACTGCCAAGGCGTGTTTGATTAAATTCTCTTTTTTTGTATACTCATTGAGCAGTTCCCATGCTTGTTTTCTGTTCATTTTTTTCCCTCCCACTAAAAAGGGAGGCTAAAAGCCTCCCAATAACGTCACCTATTTATTTTATGCTGATTGCTTTACAATTTCTATTGCTCTATTCTTGTCTTCAACCATTTCCTTGGTAATAATAATTCTTTCAACGTTTTCTAAAGATGGTGCTTCAAACATGATGTCTATCATCACTTCTTCAAAAACACTCTTTAAAGCACGAGCACCTGTTCCTCTGTTCATCGCTTTTTTTGCAATGGCTTCTAAGGCTTCGTGTTCGTATTCAATGATGATATTATCCATCTCAAGCAATTTTTGATATTGTTTGACGACTGAATTCTTAGGCTCTAACATGATATCTATTAGGGCCTTTTCATCCAAATCGCTCAATGTGGTAAATACGGGGAATCGTCCGATAAATTCCGGGATTAATCCGAATTGGATTAAATCTTCCGGATTGGCGTGTGCGAGAATCTCGCCAATTCTTTTATTGTTCTTGGATTCGATTTTGGAACCGAATCCCATGGCAGAACTTTCAATTCTGTGCCTGATGATTTCTTCCAATCCATCAAACGCGCCTCCTGCCATGAAGAGAATATTTGTAGTGTCTATTTTGATGAAATCCTGGTAAGGATGTTTTCTTCCGCCTTTAGGGGGAACATTGGCTTCCACGCCTTCCAGTATTTTCAATAGAGCCTGCTGTACGCCTTCTCCCGATACATCTCTGGTGATGGATACGTTGGGACCTTTTTTCCCTATTTTATCCACTTCGTCTAAATAAATAATACCTTTTTCAGCTCGTTCTATGTCAAAATTGGCAGCTCTAATGAGTTTCAGTAAAACATTCTCCACATCTTCACCAACATATCCGGCTTCTGTGATAGGAGTGGCATCAACAATTGCAAATGGTACGTCCAATGCTTTCGCCAATGTTTTTGCGATTAATGTTTTTCCGCATCCTGTGGGACCAATCATCATGATGTTGGATTTTTCCAGCTCTATTCCTTCTGATTTGCCCAACATAATCCGCTTATAATGGTTGTAAACGGAAACGGCCACTGCTTTTTTTGTGGGTTCTTGCCCTATCACGTATTTATCCAGCTCTCTTTTTAACTCGAGAGGTGTTGGAAGGTCTTCTTTGATATCCCTAAAATGTATGGCTTGGTCTTCTGAAAGGGTATCATGATATAACTCTATACATTCATTACAAATATATACATTTGGCCCCGCTAACAATCTTTGAACCTGACTTTCAGGTCTTCCGCAAAATGAGCATCTCTTTTCTACTTTCATGCTACACAACCTTTCGGGTCATTATTGATTCTTCTCTATAATTTTGTCGATTAGATGATAATCCAGCGCTTCGGCGGGTGTCATCCAATGGTTCCTGTCGGTATCTTTTTCTATCTGCTCGAGATCTTGCTTTGTATGTTTACTGATTAATTCGTTCAGTTGTTTCTTAGTGTTCATTAGTTCTCGTACTTGTATTTCCACATCTGTCGCTTGTCCCTGAGCACCACCAAGGGGTTGGTGTAGCATGATCTTTGAATTTGGCAATGAATATCTTTTACCATCTTCACCCGCCATGAGTAAAAGCGCACCCATAGATGCCGCAAGTCCTACACAAATGGTTGAAACATTGGGTTTGATGTACTGCATGGTATCATAAATAGCTAATCCAGCAGAAACTGATCCACCTGGACTGTTAATATATAGACTAATATCTTTATCTGGATCCTGGGCTTCCAGGAAAAGTAATTGGGCAATTATGATATTTGCAACGTTGTCATTTACGGGCGTTCCAAGAAATATAATTCTGTCTTTTAACAATCTGGAATAAATGTCATAGGCCCTTTCGTATCTTCCCGTTGTCTCTATGACTGTTGGGATAATCTGATTTGTTGGTTCCACTTTTTCACCTCTTGATTATTCTTTGTCTTCCTGTTCGATTTTTTCGGCTGTCTTTTCTACTTCTTCGATTATTTTGTCTGCTTGCTCTTCAGCTGCTTTTTCTTCTTCTTTTGTTGGTAATTCTTTTTCTTCTATCGTACATTTATCCATCAGGTATTCTGCTGCTTTTTCCTGCATCATATTTTCTCTGATTCTTGCACGTACATTATGATCCTTTTCCAGAAATCCCATCGCTTGTTCAGCTGTCATTCCCCAAGCAGGCGCCATTTTTTCAACATACTCTTTAAACATCTCATCCGTGATTTCTTCTCCGGATTCTTTAAACACTTTGCTTATTGCGTATAATTTTTTTAGCTGATATATATTTGAATCAATGATGGCATCATTTAATTCGGATTCAGAACCCACACGTTCCAATTCTGAATCGTAGCTGTTATCTTTTTTCATGGATTCAACAGCACTTTCTAAAAATTCCTTTTTGGTTGCATCCGATAATTCAATTTCTGAATCTTCTACGAGAGCATTGATGATCTGGTTTTTGATGGAATTCTTAACCGTTTCATCCATAGCTTCCATAGCCTCTTGACGAATATTTGCCTTTAATTCTTCTAAGGTGTTTCCTTCTACTTCTTTCACCTCTTTGGCAAAATCATCGGACAATTCAGGAATTACCCTGTTATAAACCTCTTCAACCTTAAGATTATAGATATAATTCATTTCTTTTCCTGATTTGTTCCCATCAGCATCAGCTGCAAATTCTTTTGTGTATTCTTTTTCCTCTCCGGCTTCCATGCCAATGCAGTTTTGGATGATATCCCTTTGGTCATCTTCCAACAATTCATACTCTTTAGCTTCTTGATTGAAAAGTTCTCTACCCTCTTCGTTTTTGACAACATAGGACATTCTAACACTGTCACCAATCTCGGCTTTTCCTTCTTTTGGTTCCAGAATGGCATTTTCATTTTGAAGTTGTTTTAGTCTCTCGTTGATCATCTCTTGAACATTTTCTTCGCTGGGAACATATTTATCAACGGTTATATCTTTGTAATCGGGAAGCGTTACTTCTGGTTTCAAATGAATTTGTACGGTTACCTCTGCGTTTTTGTCATCGGGAAATTCAAGGTTCTCTATACTGGGTAACATAAGGGTATCTTTGTCTTTAATCGTTTCTTCGATATCATTTTTAATCAGTTCTTCTAAGGCAAGGGATTTTAAGCGGTCTTCTCCAATCATTTTTCTGATAAGACCTTTCGGTGCCTTTCCTTTCCTGAATCCGGGAATTTGGTATTCCCTGCTTGCCTTTTGAATCTCTTTTGAGATAAATGGTTCAAATTCGCTGTTTTCGTACTTAAACTTGATAGTTTCAAGATTCTTCTCTTTTGAAATCAATTCCTGTTTCAAGGGTAAACCTCCTTAATCGTTATCATCGATATTATATCATGTTTGGTTTTTTTCATAAACCGTCATCATCATTTCGTCTTTAAAACAAATAAAAACCGGCTTTACTAAGCCGGCAATTATAATATATTGGAGGCAACGGTCGGATTCGAACCGACGAATAGAGATTTTGCAGACCTCTGCCTTAGACCCCTTGGCAACGTTGCCAAAACCTCATGTATTATACCAGAATGGCACATTGATTTCAAGATACTTTATGACGTTTAGATTAATTTTTCTTCCTTTTTGATATAATCGTTTTGAAAGAAGAATCACGGAGGTGTACATTGAATCCAAAAAACAAAGAAGATTCTAAAAAGCAAACAACTAACTCTAAAAAACCCAAGAACTCCCGTATCAGAAAAAACAAAAACCAGAAGCAAGGAAAAAGTAAGCCTTTAAAGGGACAACAACAAACTCAAAAAAAGCCTACTCCCTCTAAAAAAAACGAGAAAAATGCCAGTCAGAACAATAAGGTAGTTAAAAAACCTGAAGTGGAATTTATTTCTAAAGCTGGATTCGAAGATGATTGGACCATTGAAAACATTGAACGATACGTACTGGCAGTTCGTAAGGCCTTTGAAAAGATACCTGAAACCGAAAACAAAGAAATCGACTTAAGGGAGATTTGGGTAAACAGCTCTCTTCCAGCTGATCTCATCTTGCAAATCATCACCGAACACGGGGAAAAAATAGGAATTACTAAAAACAGCCTTTACTTAGATGGAAAGATGGTTTATTAGGCAACTTCAAGATACATTGACTATCAAAACGTTTTATGTTAGAATCAGTCAGTATGTTACCCCGTACAAAGACTTGGGCTGAGCCTCCTTGTACTTTGTTTGGGGCGAATTTTGGAGGTGTAATAATGGCTCTGGATTATGACAAGAAGCAAATGATTATTGATGAATTCAAAATCAACGAACATGACACCGGATCGGTTGAAGTTCAGGTGGCAATGCTTACAGCAAGAATCAGACAGTTGACCGAGCATTTAAAAAGACACAAAAAGGATTTCCACACCAGAAGAGGTCTGATGAAGTTGGTTGGTAGAAGACGAAGATTATTAAAGTATCTTAGAGAAAAAAGACCCGAGGTTTACAAGGAAATGCTTGTTAAATTGGGTATAAGAAGATAATTCATCCTACTAATCACAAAACGGCCCTTTTGGGTCGTTTTTTTTATGGAAATCGATACACTACCGATTGAGTTTGAAGCAATGAAGCAAGGGTCAGATCCCTAATGTAGACATCTATAGCATTGCCCTTGATGGCACTGCCTTCGTCTTCAACAACAAAAAGACCTTTTGAAGGCGTACCCTTAAGCTCCGGGATGTAAATCATCGTTCCTTTTTCAAACAAAGCTGGATCGGCTGCAACGGAGTACCATTCTTTTGCAAAACTACCATCTTTAACACGTCTAAAATATGGAAAATACGGTAAGTTACCATCTTCCCATTCAGTATAAAACGTTATTCTAAATTGTCCCATTTGTTTTAAAAAAAGCTTCATAGGATCTCTGTATTCAGCATTGAGAATGAATTCAAGTGTGAAAGAGTTGCTATGAGATGTCCCAATTATTTGGCCTCCGGTTACCCAATCACCTTTGTCAATCAAGATATCATGAAGATCGGAATAAACAAGTTTAATATCGTTGCCGTGATAGATCACCACATAAGAAACACCCTTATCAATCACTCTACCGGGTAAACATGCTACAATTTCCTGATCATCAAGTGTTATAAATGTCAACCCCCGTGAGAATCCATCCTGAGTATTTTCTGCATAAAATGTAAGAATATCGGAAGGAATCAGGTTCTTTCGTCCATAAAGGGGGATTTGAATACGCTCAAAGACCGGAGGACTTTGAATAATCAACTCCTGTCCTCTCCTTATCGCCCTGGGGTCATCGATATTGTTCAATGCCATGATTTCATTTGCGCCGTTGGGACCTAACCCAAAGGCATTGGCTATTTGGCTTAACGTATCTCCGGACTGAACTTGATAAACGACTTTATCATCGTAAACGAGATAGTCATCTTTGCTAAAAGGCTCGGGATCGTTTTTATAGAGTTGCCATTTCAAGCTTTTAAAATTTTCCCTTAATAAGGCAATTTCTTTTTGTAATTTTTCCGTTTCTTCTCCCGTTGATTCTGTAGTCAGTGTGGGAATATAAGTCTTTTCAAAGGTTTCAAATTTTTTTCTGCTTTGCTCCTCGATCAGCCGTTTAATCTCTTCCATGGTTGGTATTTGTTGTTGTTGTGTTATGTCAAGATCATGATTGAATATAGAGGCATAAGTCATACTGGCATAAAGGGAATCAACAAACAGTGAATTTTTTTCTAATGCCTCTGAAAGTGCTTGTATGGCTCTACTGTTTTTTTCAATATCCACTTTGTTTTGATTTTGCTGCCATACAAACTCTTCAACCTGTAATTGGAGTTGTTCCACAAGTTTATTTAAAGAAGTGTATAAGATATCTTCTTCATTGAATCCACTGGTATTGTCAGAGCATGATGTCAAGAAGACAACGGTAAAAACCAGAAGGATAAAAATCATCCGCTTTGTTGTGCCAATCGTTAGTCGGATCCTCTTACCTCCTCCCATAGTTCTTGGGCAGCTTTAATATAGTGGGAATTTGATCCTCTGTATTCTTTTAGAAGTCTTTCAAGCCATTTAAAGCCTTCTTTCATCTGGTTGAGTTGAATATTAAGCGATGATAAGTAAAACATAATCCCATCACTGTGCTGTCCTTTTTTATCTTCAGCATATGCCCTCTCAAATTGCTTAAGTGCCTTGGAATAGCTGATGGCTGCGTTTTCTAAATCGTTAATATCCATGTAATACCAACCCATCTTTAAAAACAACTGAGCTGTTTTAAAAGGCATATCAGATTGGATATACGTTAATATCCCAAGAATTCGAATATTATGCGAATCATCCAGCGTTCGATCTTCTTCCAGGTTCAAATTTAGGTTTTGCTTTGCCCTTGCCAGACTGTTTCTCAACATGTCTAAGCGATCAAAAGGCATCGTGTCCAATATCTTATCAAAATCACTTTCAAATGCGGTAAAATAACATTCAGGACACGTCACAAGGGCATATCTATCAGGATCCACATCTTGATAAGTGGGGCGCAAGAATATATCCCTTTTTTTAACAGATATGGCGTTGGAAAAAACCCTTACTGATTCAAATTCCGCTTCGCATAAGGGGCACGTCATCTTTTTGAACCAGAACTTTTTTTTAGCCATTATTCTCCCTCAGCTTCCTGTAACAATGCATTGACAAAATCATCCGGATCAAAAGGCTTTAGGTCATCGATCCCTTCTCCCACACCAATGAATTTAATGGGAATACCAAATCTCTCTTTGATGGATAGAGCGATACCTCCCTTGGCCGTTCCATCCAGTTTAGTGATGACTATACCGGTTACACCTACCGCCTCGGCGAATTTCTCCGCTTGCATCAATCCATTTTGTCCCGTAGTTGCATCAATAACCAGAAGAATTTCATGTGGCGCCTCCGGTATAACCTTTTTAACCACCTTATGGACCTTTGCCAACTCGTTCATCAGATTGGTCTTTGTGTGTAAACGGCCTGCTGTATCGATGATCACACAATCTTTGTTTTTAGATTTGGCATGCTGAACAGCATCAAACGCAACCGCTCCGGCATCCGCTCCATGCTGATGTGAGATAAGCGTCACTTCAGCCCTCTCCTGAGCCCAAACCCGAAGTTGATCAATAGCTGCCGCTCTGAATGTGTCCGCTGCTGCGAGAACAACTTCTTTGCCATCGTTCTTTAAGATTTTGGCTATTTTCCCAATGGTGGTCGTTTTCCCCGCTCCATTGACGCCCACTACACTGATGACAAAAGGCCCTTCTGGCGGGTAGTTCAATTCCCTTTCCCCGTCAAGCATTTCAACCATGATAGCTTGGAGTGCTTGTTCAGGTGAGTCGAACTCTTTTTTTCTCTCCTGAAGACTTTCGATGATCTTCTCAGAACATTCAACACCCACGTCACCCATGATTAAAATTTCTTCTATCTCTTCTAATGTATCCTCATCAAGTTTTCCAAAGCTTAAAATCTTTTTAATTTTCCCGAAAGTTGCTTCGTTGGTCTTCTTTAGACCTCTTTTAAGTTTATCAAAAAAACCCATCTCATTCTCCCGCCTATATCTTTTGATAGAAAAATGGCTCTATGACTTTTAACCCGAGTTTTCTGTAATTGAATATCCTTTCTGTACTACCGACAAATAAGATTCCACCGGGTTTAAGCGCATTCACAAAATTTTGATACAAGACGTTTTTCGTTTCCATCTCAAAATAAATAACAACATTCCTACATGATATAAAATCCAGATCCTTTTCGAAAGGATCCTGGAGCATGTTATGTTTTTTAAACAAGACTCTTGTTTTCAAAACCTGTTTTACTTCGTATCTTTCTTTGTCTAATTTTTTAAAATACTTATCCACTACGGCCGGTTCTGTGCTTTCAAGTGAGCGTTTTTCGTAAATTCCAGCTTTGGCTTTAGCCAAAACTCCGGTATCAATATCTGTTGCTGTAATTTTTGCCTGCGAAGCTTTTAATTGTTCAAGGATCATTGCCCAAGTATATGGCTCTTCTCCACTGGAACAACCGGCACTCCATATTTTTAAACGAGGACCGGATTCCTTTAATTTTAAAGGCAGATACTTTTTTTCTAAGGCCTTCCACTTTTCAGGATTTCTGAAAAATTCCGTTACATTTATCGTCAATTTATCCAGGAATTCTTCCTTTTTATCCTCATCGGATAAAATCAATTTCATGTAGTCCCTGTAAGTTTCCGTACGATTTTTTCTCAGTAAAATATCCGTTCTTCTTTTAACTCTGTGTGGTTTATACCCACTTAAATCCAAGTCAAGCTTTTTTTTAACTTCTGTGACAAACCAGTCAAACTCCGGATCCGTTATCTTTTCAATCATGTCATTTCCTCCAGTCTTCATCAAAATGTTCATCAATAAAAGTCAAGTTTTAAATTATATCTGGCTCCCATTCTGAATAACCAATATTCTTTCTTTACAAGACGTATATCCATGAACAGATTATCTAATACTCGAAATTCGAAATCGGCAAAAAGCGAATTAATCATTTCATCATTATAATGCGTTTCATTCGAAAAACCTATGTTTGTTACTATATTGTCAGTTTCGAAATTCCAGTATACATCTCTCCAAGTTCTTCTTCCAGGATTCTCATGTGCTAAAAATAACGCTGTCCCGGCACTCAGTTCCAAAGGTCCTACTTGAACGGTTAAAAACGGAGAGAATTCAACTGAGTTTTTTATCCCACCCCTTATAGAAAATTCCCCTTTTTGGTATTCTCCCAGTAGCCCATAAACCAAATGATCTGAGCCCTCTTCAAATATTTCATCGTAAATTTCCAGCTTATCCGTTTGTACCCCAAAATGCTGGTATCCCACAAACGGGGTGAGTTCAAACTCTTTAAAAACAACACCCGGACCGACTGATAGGGCGTATGTAATAGAGGACGAATTATCAATAAATGCATCGGCGTTGATTTTAAAACCCCATTCTCCAGCATTGAGGGACGGCGATGAAAAATCAAATGCCCAGGAATTCCATTCAGGTGATTTGATATCCAGTTGCCAACCTTGATTGTCGTAATCAAAATGAATATATTTTTTATGGAAATCAACACGCGGCAGAAAGACCATTTTTGAATTTAATCGGTTGTCCAATCCAAAATAAAAAATTAAATTTTTATATTTTACCCTTGTGAATTCAAAATAATCAGACACTTCTTTATTCGCCAGTTGGAAGAAAGTTCCAAAATCATCTTTTCGTTGTTCCACCATAATGTTGAATTTCCCATCAAAAATAAGAAAATGCATCTTTGGATTTAGTGTCACAAAAGCTCCCATGGCGGGTTCTCCGGTAAGAAAAAAACCTGAAGAAATATCGAGCTCAGCATTGGCATCCGTCAGAATCTCTTCCGGATAAAGCAGTTCCCAATCCAAATCTTCAAATTCTTCGTCTTGAGCGTATCCATAAGTTATTAGTATCATAAGAAGAAGAAAAACATAAAAGATTCTGATATTTTTTTTCATTCCAAACATGACAAAACATCTTTCAAATATTTATGATGATTTAACGTGTAATGATTCGCTTTGTAAAGACCACGATGATAATCGGAACCCATACTGATTAACAAATTCTTTTCCTTGGCAAGAGACAAATATCTTTGAATTTGCGGTTTGTTATGATTGGGATGAAATACCTCCAAACCGTCTATTCCAAACTCAACCAGGAGATGAATATCGTATTTATTCATACCCTCTGAACAAGAGCCGTTTCCGTTGAACAAACCCGGATGTGCCAAAAATACTAATCCCCCTGCTTTCTTAATGATTGTTATGACTTCATCGGCGGGCTTTAATTTGTAAGTAAGAGCTTTATCATCTGAGTCTCCAATAAATTCTTCACTGAAGGCCTCCTGAGGATTGGTCACATACCCGTATCCAAAAAGCAAGTCTGCTATATGGGGTCTACCCACATAATGGGCGTTAATGACCCGCTGAATATCTCTTTGATCAAACTCATACCCCTTTTTCTTAAGCATCTCAAATATCAAAAGGGCTCTCTCTTTACGTAATGTGATACGTTCTTTGATAAACGCATTTAAAAGTGGTGAACGCCAATCAAATTGATACCCTAAAATGTGAATTTCCGACTCGTTGTACAAGGAAGAAATCTCTATACCAGGTAACGTATGCATATCATTCTCGAGAGCTGCCCTTTGTATTTGTTCATATGGAGCCATATTGTCATGATCTGTAATAGAAAAATGCGTTACATTATTAGCTTTTAATGACTTAACAAGCAACTCGGGTGATTTTTCACCATCCGAATAGCTTGTGTGTAAATGCAAATCAAGAAGGGGATTCACTTAATCCTCAAAGGGTTTCCATTATCCTTTCCATTTCTGCATCGTCAATATCGAAATTGGCATAAACATTTTGAACATCGTCAAGATCTTCCAATTTTGAGATAAGGTTTAAAACCTTCTCAGCATCTCTGCCTTCAATAGCCAAGGTGTTTTTTGGAAGATAGGAAAACTCAATATCTTTTGGTGTATATCCGGCTTCTTTAAGGGCATCTGCCACCTGCATCATATCTTCAGGTGCTGTGGTTATTGAAACGGGATCACCGCTGTCATCTATATCTTCAGCACCGGAATCTATAGCGGTCATCATGAATTCATCCATATCTGCTATTTGTTCTTTATTCACAGTCATAGACCCTTTTTTCTCAAATATCCATGCAACACTTCCCGATTCCGCCATGTTTCCGTTGTACTTGCTGAATACATGTCGAATTTCTTGAGCTGTCCTGTTTTTGTTATCTGAAACAGTTGTTACAAGCATGGCTACTCCTGCTGAACCATAACCTTCATACGTGATTTCAACGTATTCTACACCTTCAAGCTCACCGGTACCCCTTTTAATAGCCTTTTCCATGGTGTCTTTTGGCATATTGGCATCTCTTGCCTTGTCCATGGCAACTCTTAATCTGGGATTTGAATCCGGATCCCCGCCC
>CAZVPY010000018.1:0-17752 GCA_964629135.1 uncultured Thermotogaceae bacterium
CCTAAAATTCTGCGCATCAGATGCGCTTGATGGTATAATATACTATAAATAATCCATTCTGTCAAGTAGTTAAAAAAATTGTTTTAAGAAAGTTTTATTGGTCTATTGTTTTTAATTTCCGTCTTCTTTTCTCAAAACTGGCAAACAGTATTGCTGCCACTAAAAGACCTGCACCAATTGTTTGCATAAGCGTCATTCTTTCGCCTATAAATAAGACGGCAAAAAGAGCAGAAAAAATGGGTTCTCCCACAAAAATCAACGCTGTGATGTTGTTTCCAACTTTTCTTTGATACTTTAACTGAATAAAGACAGCCAGTAATGTGGGAAATAGAGCCAAATACACCGCTACAGAAATAACTGATGGGGGCAGTATCCAATTTCCCCCAATCCCAGCAACCGTGTTGATCATCGCCGCCGTTGCAAATTGCCAAGATAAAAGACTCATCTCATCGATCTTTCTGGATGCCTTGGTAATCATGACAACGTGTAAGGCAAAAAAGACACCACAGGCTATATTCAACAAGTCACCGGCATTTAACCCGCCGATTCCACCTGCCATTAGATAGGAACCGATTACGGCAAAAGGGAATCCTATTTTCTGAAAACCGTTAATCTTTTCTCCTTCCATAACAAAAGCGAAAAGAGGAACGATGACGATGTAAAGGGAAGTTAAAAAACCACTTTTAGATGCTGTTGTGAGGGTGATCCCCCAGGTTTGAGTAAGATAAGCAGCTCCAAAAACCAAACCAAGAAGAAAAGCCTCTTTAAAGACATGCTTTTTTGTAAAAAACAAAGAAAAAAAAGCCGCCAGCCAGAATCTTATGGCATTAAAAACAAAGGGAGAAATATCCACCAGAAAAAACTTTTGCAATGGAAAAGTTGTACCCCAAATCAAAGTCACCAGCAGCAAATAAGCAATTGCCTTCATCCAATACCTCCAACATCCATTTTGACTATCTTAGCATAAATCTCCTAATAAGTCCATTTGGTAACTTAATCCACAAAAGTTAATCTGAAGGAAATTCCAGGTAATTTACTCGAAAATGATTTTAGTAGATGTGAATCATTATGTAGAGGTTTGAAAATAGAAAAAAATTCTATATACTATCTCGTGAAAGGAGTTTATAATAAAATGAAAATTATTTTCATACCCGTTGATGAAAGAGTTTGTACCAGGGACTATTTCATACAAATTGCAAAATCTTTTAATATCCACATCAAAACACCTCCTAGAAATCTCTTGGGACAAAAGAAAATACCTGCAGATACACAAGCTCTTTTTAAATGGCTTGATCAAACAATCATATCTGATGATATACTAATCCTTTCTCTGGACACACTCTTATTTGGAGGATTGACCGCTTCAAGAATAGACCTACTCAAAGAGGATACACTACTTCAAAGATTGGAACAACTAATATCAGTTACAAGCAGGGCAAAAAAGATCTATATTACCACCACGATCATGCGTATCCCTAAATACAATTCTGATGACGAAGAACCCATCTATTGGGAATATTACGGTAAACAACTTCACGATATGACTATGAAAATGGCGCAACTCCTCAAAGAACAAGCAAAAAGCCGTCTGAATTTTACAGAAAATTTTTATCAACGGGTTTTAGAAAAACAAAGACTCCAGGAACACCTGGAAATAATTCCACCATGGATAATCGCTGATTATTTCCACAGGCGGATCCGAAATGCCCGTGTTATCCAGAAAGTATTTGATTACGTAAAAGAAGGTGCCATTGACTTTTTCAACCTCACATTGGACGACAACGGCAAAGAAAGCTTGAATGTTTTTGAGGCAACGGTTCATGAAAATTACGCCAAGCATTTGGATATTGAGAATCATTACTCTATCCATCCCGGTGCAGACGAGGCGGCCTTGACATTGCTCTCAAGAGCGGTATGTGATGAATTGAAACAAACCCCAATGATAGAAATCCAGTACCGACACGAAGATAAAAAAGATTTGATCCCTCCATATGAAGGAGATCCATTGGATATCACCGTTAAGAACCATATCAAAGCGGCTGGGGGAAAAGTTTCAAACTCCGATGTCCTTTTATATGTGAATAACCTTGACAATGAAGATTGGGTTCAAAGCCAAGATCAACCAGATGTACCTTTTAATAATGTTCAAATCAAGGATTTGTTGAGAAAGAAACGTATTTGCTCTATCGCTGATATCAGATACCCCAACGGTTCAGATAAAGGATTGGTGAAATGGCTTTGCTCAGAGAAAAGAGAGTGGACAAAAATCAATTACGCTGGCTGGAATACCCCCAGCAACACTTTGGGAACCAATTGTTGCTTGACAATCTTGCAAGATCTTGCCCATCGAGGACTTCTTCAAATCAATCAAGAGGAATTGTCAAGATTTCAACAGGAAATGCTCATCGAACAATATGGCTATCAAGCAATTGTCAGAAAAGAACTCCGTGAGAAGTCGAAGGAAAAGGGTTGTACACTTTGGACACTTCTTCCAGCAGAACAATGGGCTCAAGCGTTTTCACAGAAGCAGTTAGAAACACATCAAAAGATGATAGAACAGGCTTTTGAAAAACGTTTCCAAATGGAAGTGTTTTTCCCATGGCACAGGAGTTTTGAGATTGGGATCCATCTTAAATAACGAGAGCCCCCACAGGGGCTCTCGTACAGATATTATATTCGTGAAATTTTTCCCGTTTATCGTTTTTCTACCGGTCTCGTTACAACTACATCAAACCCCGTATCAAAGAGATTTTTATAAACGACTTGGCCAATATTCACAGGGGCTTCCAGTTCCACTTCACGAAGTTTTTCGATGAGTGAAAAGATTTTGCCCTTTGGAATGGCTCCTGTAGTTTTCACACTGGCCAAAGGGAACTGACCGCCGGTTACTTTTACATTGGATGTCACAACCCGTCTGGGGTCTTTGATCTCATTAATGGCGTATTCTTTTCCCCTGGGACATCTGTTGCCTTTTATGGTAATGTCATCGCCGTTTATTTCAGCTTCTATCTCACAGCCCAGAGGACAGGAGATACAGGTTATCTTTCGCTTTTCCATATTATACCTCCTCAATCTCCACAAGGATCTCTTTAAGTCCCATTGCTTTGATCTTTTCTTTGTGCTCACTTGTAATTTTAATATCCACCATCTCGCTGGGTTTTAATCCTAACTCAACCTTTTGGATGATATCCGGACCAATTTTCACCCGGCCTTTGTCCATGTTTTTGGTGGGGCGAATATAAAATTTGAAGGGATTATCGTCCAAACAACATAATAGGGGTGTCAGGGCTCCGACATTTTTACCCCTTTTCACCGGTATCTGTTTGCATTCTTTAAAACCTTCTTTGATCATCTGGGCAGCTGCTTTTCCAGCCTCAATACCTTCCAAAGTAACAAAGTCCACCAAATCATAAACGGCTACGTTATTTCCCGCTGCAAATATCCACGGATGTGTGGTCCGTTGATGAGAATCCACCATCACTCCTTTATTCACAGGGTCATCTTTCACAAAATCTTCAATAAGTTCATTTTGAGGCAACAAACCGACAGACAATATGAGGGTATCGCATTTGACTTCTTTTTCCGTTCCGGCTATCGGTTGCATGGTATCCGGTGTAAAATTCATCAGTGTGATTGATTCCAGTCGTTCTTTACCGTGAACTTCCACCACACTGGTTGACAATTCCAGAGGGATATCAAAATCATCCAGACATTGGGCAATATTCCTTGCAAGTCCTCCCGAATGGGGCATTAGTTCCGCTACACCAAGAACATTCATCCCTTCAAGAGTCAAACGTCTGGCCATGATCAAACCGATATCACCTGACCCCAATACATAAGCATCTTTTCCGGGCAGATAATTCTGGAGATTAACAAATTTCTGGGCGACTCCTGCTGTATAAATACCCGCTGGTCTGGTCCCGGGAATTCTCAAATTACTGAAGGGCCTTTCTCTGGCGCCCGTTGTCATAATCAGGGCTTTTGGTTTGTAACAGGTAACGCCCTCAACCCCTACTGTGATGACTTCTTTTTTATCCGGGTCAACTTTCAGAACAAATTTTTCGGAATGAACGGTGATGTCATTTTGTGAAATCTGATGCTTATACCGATCGGCATATTCGGGACCGGTTAATTCTTCTTTAAAAACGTGAAGACCAAAACCGTTGTGAATACATTGATTCAAGACACCGCCGGTTCTTTCTTCCCGTTCGATTAAGATAGTCTCGCAACCTTGTCGAGTCAATTCAACAGCTGCTGCCATTCCGGCTGCGCCACCACCAATAACCAGTGCATCCAGTTTTATCTCTCTCATGTTCTCACCCTCCCGGATAACAACTTCGTATTGCCTGTTCTATATTTGATTTCATTTAGCGGTTTATCCAATTCTCTGGCCAATATCTCGGCAATCCTCGCCAGACAAAATCCACCCTGACACCTGCCAAAACTGGCTCTTGTTCTAAACTTTACACCATCAATGGTTCTTGCTCCGCGGCGTATGGCTTCTACAATCTGGGCTTCGGTGATTTTATTACAAACACAAACCACTTTTCCGTATCTTTCATCTTTTTGCACCATTTCCTCCCAAACAGTGGGATCTTCTTCAGGAAGTACAGGATATGGGTCTAATTTCGGATTAAAATCTTCTTTTTTCTCCAATTCAATTCCCATTTCATCGATAATCACAGACTCAACGAGATATTCAGCAATGGCAGGTGCCGCAGTTAATCCGGGAGATCGCATAGCTGCTGCATTGATAAAACCCTTGACACTTGTTTTTCCAATAACAAAATCTTTTTGAGGATCTTCCGGTCTTAATCCGGCGAAGATCTTTACCGTTTGAGAAAAGTCTAAACCGTTGACCATCGAAGAGGTTTTAACCCTGACTTCATTTAACCCTTCTGAACTGGTTGTTGTGTCTTCTTTTTGATCTACATCCATATCTTTTGCCGTTGGTCCCAGCAAAATACCCCCGTCGACTGTAGGAAGTACCAGCACACCTTTTGATTGTTTCGTTGGGACTGGGAAAAGGACATTTGTAACAATTGGACCCAACTTCTTGTCCAAAAGGATGTATTCCCCTTTTCTCGGATGCAAAACAGGGCAATGAGCACCGGCCATTTGAGCGATCTTATCAGCGTAAAGACCTGCTGCGTTGATAACAATATCACATGGATACTCTCTTTGATCAGTTTTAACAACCTTTACAGATTTCCCCGTTTCATTTTCCAGGGTTTCAATACTTATCACTGTTTCTCCGGGGCGAAATTCCATACCATTTAAAACCGCATTTTCAACAGCCGCAATGGCAACCATCCATGGCTCTGTAATTCCAGCTGAAGGACACCAGAAACCAGCCTTTACAGATTCATTAATGTTTGGATTTCGTTGTATGATTTCATCTCTTCCATGAATCTCACAACCATCTACTCCATTCCCTTTCGCCTTTTCCATTAATTCATCAAGATGCGGTAATTCTTCATCTTCAAAGGCTAAGACATAGGAACCTATCCGCTTAAGGTCAAATCCCAGTTCCTCAGATAATTGCGTGTACATTTGATTTCCTCTCGCAGCAAAACGTCCTCGAACAGAATCAACCGGGTCATCGTATCCGCCATGCACAATGGCTGAATTTGCCTTTGTAACTCCCCATCCTGCATCTTCTTCTTTGTCGATGAGTGTCACTTGACAGTTGTACTTTGCTATTTCTCGCGCAATCAACGATCCGACTACTCCCGCTCCTATCACAACCACTTTTGGTATGCCATTCATACATTTCCCTCCCGTAAAAAAAACAAAAAGACGCCGCGATGATACGAATCAACGAGGCGTCTTTTATTCTCTTATGCCTTAATGGTATTCAATTTTTTTAATATTTCATCTCATTATACCATAAAACAGTTATTTATCCTATTATCTGGTATATGGAAGCAAAGCCATCTGTCTTGCCCTTTTGATGGCTGTTTTAATTGTTCTTTGATGTTTCGCACAACTGCCATTTATCCTTCGGGGAATAATTCTCCCTTTGTCGGAGATATATTCTTTTAAGAAGTTTAAATCTTTATAATCGACAAAATTTGTGTCTTTTGAGCAAAGAGCGCACTTCCTTCTTTTTCTTCTTCTAAATTTCTGATTTCTTGAATTTCTCCCTCTATCTCTACTATTGTTTTGAGCCATTTGTTTTCCTCCTCATTCCTTTTATCAAAACGGTACTTCGTCGTCTTCCGATTCACCGGGTCCGTCAAAAACCTCTTCGTTATTTGTAACCACATCATCGTTGTCAAAGGGTCTATTAGGCGTATCATAAGAGTTGCCACCTTTTCTGTCGTACTCCTGTGCACTCTTTTTAGTTTCCATAAAATTGAGCTTTTCGGCAATGATATCGGTAAAATATTTCGTAATACCATCGGCTCCTTGGAAACGTGAGGTCTGTATCCTTCCCTCAGCCATAATCAATCTGCCCTTTGAAAGGTAATTGTTGACAAATTCAGCTAATTTTCCAAATGCAACGATTCTGAGAAAATCTGCATCCTGACTGTTCTGTGAATCTCGTTTGAACTGTCTGTCAACTGCCAAGGTAAACTTCGCTATCATCATCCCATTAGAAGCGTATGATACCTGAGGATCAGCTGTTAGTCTTCCCACCAGAATTACCTTGTTATAACTGATTGACATGATTTATTCGCCTTTTTCCTCTACATCAAATTCAGGTTCAGCATCTTCTTGAACGACTTCTTCTACTACCTCTTCAGAAGTTTCTTCAATCTCAACGGTTCCGTTCAGACGATTTTGAATAACCTTTTTTCTCTCTTCCTTTTCAATATCCTCTCTTCTGACGATCTGTTTTCGAATAAATTCCGGGGATACGTGGAACAAATTTTCAAGTGGTTCCAACTCCGAACCATCCGCTCTGAAAAGAATAACGGTGTAATCGCCTTCTTCCAATTTACTTTTAGGGAGGGTATAAGCCAACTTCCTGACACCCCATCGGTCTACTTTCTCAACCTTACCGTTAACGCGTTCCTCGATCACCTTTTTAACCCTTTCAACTCCTTCTTCCCTTTGTTCATCCGGGAGTCTTGGATCGGTGATAAACATTAATTCATAAATTCTCACTTTTTACCTCCTACGGTCTTTTGGTCTTCACTTTTATTTGTGAAAACAGGATTTGCCCGGTGATTATATCATAGTCAAAAAAATCACCAAGTAACAATTTTGTTAATTCCTTTTTGATCAATAAAAATTCGTTTTCTTTACCCAAAGGGTCGTCTCTTTCAGATCGTTTGCCATTGCTTCTAGCATATCCGGATTAATGTTGTTATTAAAAACCAAAAAATGCGCTGATCCGGATCCCGTCATTCCTTTTAAGATTAAATCTTCACATTTGATTTCTATAAACTTCTCCATGAACCTCTCGTATGTGGGTAATTCCAGTTCCTCGGTAGCCTTTTCGAAATCGTTAAAGGTCAAAGTGGTCTCACCCTCTTTAAGGGAGTCATAAATCCTATACAGTTCCTCTTCAGGTACCCAGGATTCCACATCCTCATCTTCCCAATCATCCAAAACCGGGTCGTTAATTGCCTCTTCAACATGATCATCATCGAAATCAGTCACATGTTCCACATCCTCAATATTATCCCAGTCCTCATATCTCAAAGAATCAATAATGGAATACATTTTTTGAGTCGAAAAGGTTACACTTGGCTGGCATACTATCACAGGATAAGGAGGCAGGGAATCAAGTGGTTTGATTTTATCACCTCTACCCCTCCCCAAAGCGGTGTTACCATAAAGGAAAAAGGGTACATCTGAACCTATTTGCCCTGCGAGTTCCAACATGCTTTCAAATGGAATATCGTATTTGGCAGAAAAATATTTGATTAACTCAGCGGCATTCGAACTGGCGCCTCCCAAACCGGATTCAGGGGGCAATCTTTTTTTTAAAGTAATATCATATCCCTTTATTTCTTTACCTGTATATTTTTCTATAGCCATTAGAACGAGAAACAACGTGTTTTTTTCATTCCATTTCAAATCAGGCTTGAATGGAATCTGTTCTTCATAAAAAACTTTAAATGTATTATCCTTCCCACCATTTTCAAGGATATATATATCATCGTGTATCTCTAATCTTTGAAAAAGCGTGATGATATCATGAAAACCATCCGGTCTTTTGTCAAGAACATCCAGATACAAATTTAGCTTTCCATAAGCGCGCAAGTGTTCCTGAGTACTCAAAAATTGTTCACACTCCCTCAATCAAGCCAACTTAAATGTTGCTGGACTTCCGTTTTACGAGATGAATTCGGAAATTTTTCAAGAAAATCGGTAAAAACTTGTTTTGCTTTGTCGTTTTCGGCCATCTTTTCATAACATAATCCGATGTAAAAATAAGCCACATCCACCTTTTGGAAATCCGGATATTTGGTCAGCAGATTAAAAAAGATGTTCTTTGCCTGATTGTAATTTTGTGAATTGTAATAAAAAAGGGCATAATCCTGCATGGCCCACGGGGTTTTTGGAGACTTTGGGAAATCAGATATCAAGCTATCGAAATTGGTGATCATCTGGGGTTCATTTCCTTGACTCATGAAATATTTCCCTCTTATGTACAATACCGCCGCCTTTGAAATAGCCGACAGCCTGTCGTAATTAATATCTCGAACAAAATTATAGGCGGTCAACAAATCACCTTTTTTCATATAGGCTTCTGCTTTTAGGAACATCAATTCATCTTTCAAAGTTAAATCTGTGGTAGACTGGATTTGGGTGTCAAGTTCTCGTATAAGTGCATCCAGATCCGCGTTGGGATTGTTGATCATTAAATCATATTTTCTCATAACGGAAGTTGAAACATATCGCCCGGTTTTATCATTTGCGATAATCCAGTCGTATTGTTTCACAGCGCTGTTAATATCGTTCATCAGTGTATAACACTCTGCAAGATAAAAGGCCCCGTTCAAGGCGGCATCTAAATCTTCCACCGTATATTGTTTCAATTGGTTAAATTGACCAACAGCAGCGGGATAGTTCTCCAACTCCATTTCCACAATACCCAAATTTAAGATGGTTTGCAATCTTTCCTTCTCATTCGCATTTTTCAAGGCATTCTCATAAGATCGTTTAGCCTCTTGATAATTTCCCAATTGGAAATACAGATCACCCTCAAACAAATAACCTTTATAGGTGTATTCTCTGTTTCCGGAACTTATTACCCGGCTGATATAATCAAAAGCTGCACGCGAATTGTTACGTTGTTTATTTAAGACAGCCATCAGATAATTGACTTCGTTAAAGTACATCCCAGTTGAAAGAACTTGATTGAGCAATACTTCCGCTTGAGAATAGCGATTGGTGTTCATATACACTTTAGCGGTTTCTAAGTCCAACTCAGTCTTTTTTTCCGGAAATTTCGATTTGATATTGTTAAGAAATGTTAGTGTTTTCGTTGAATCATTGCTTTCTCCTAAAGCCTGAAGGCATGTTTTTGCAATCTCAAAAGCTTCCTGTTTGTAATTGACATAACCCGTATCAACTGCCTTTTCCCATTGGACAATGGCTTCAGATATATTTCCGGTCTCATAAGCCAACCAACCTAAAACATTCAAAGCCTCCATCCTTTCTCTTTCTCCTGTGGATGAAAGTAACTCGTTTTCAATGTACCTTTTTGCGTTGTTGTAATCTCCTGTTCTATATAATAATTGAACATGTTGTGAAAAGATTTCATTTTTATACCTGGAGCTTCCAAAATCCCTGACTAATTTTTGGGATTCCTCCAAGGCCTCTTTGTAATATTTCAGATTGATCATGGCGTTGATGGTTCTGTATATGCTTGCCGCTACCAAATCCCTATTCTGCCCAAGTGAAGCTGCCTTTTCAAAAGCCAAAATAGCAGCTGGATAATTTTTCTGTTCGTAAAGAATTAAACCTTTGTAATAGGATGCCGTACCGGTAAGATCACCCCGTGTTATTTGATCAAATGCAGTGACTGCACCAGAAAGGTCGCCTCTTTGTTTTAATATCATACCTTTGAGTAACAGCGCATCTTGTTTGTATTCATCAAATGATGAAAGCTTATCCAAATTGAAAATGGCTTGATTAATGTAATTGGCTTTCAAACTCTCTGGAGACACTTCAATCAGATAATAATAGGCATAAATAAGAGAGTACAAAGAATATGGGTACTCCGGACTGCTCTCCATTAAAACGCCCATGGCCTTGTCATATTCTTCGATTGCCAGATTATAACTGCCTTTGTAAAAATAAGCATCCGCCAATACCACGTGCGCCTTCCCTTCAAAATCAAGGTTTCCGGGATTGTTAAGCAGTAGACGGTTTACCGATTCCAAAGAAGCGTCCAACAAGGACAAGTCATTTAGGTTATTTGCATATTCTATCTGCTGTTGTAAACTCTTCAACTCCATTAGCAATTCATTGGTTGTTTTTGAAAAAACAAACCCACTAAGAAAAGTAATCATTAATAGGCATACGATGATGATTTTCGATTTAATACTCAAAGACATACACCCCTTCATACAATTTGATTCTCTATCATAAATTTTTCGATTTCATCTTTCCCAATTTCTTTCAAATCACCCGGTTTTTCAATCCCGAATAATGTAAACGTTCCCACTCGGATTCTCTTTAGATAAACTACCTTATGGCCAATATGTGAACACATTCTCTTTACTTGACGTTTTTTCCCTTCTCTAATCACTATAGTAATCCATGAAAAATTCCCCTCAGATCCTTTTATATGCAAATGGGCAGGTGAAGTTGTAAATTGTTTTAATTCCATACCTTTTTTAAAGCGTATAACATCCTCTTCATTCGGCACTCCACGGACCTTAGCCAAATATTCTTTTTCAACCTTCATCTTTGGATGAAGAACCTTGTACGTCAAATCACCATCGTTGGTTAAAATCAACAGACCTTCAGTATCTTTATCCAATCTTCCCACAGGATGCACCCTAACCGTTATGTTGTAATGCTTCTTCAGGAAATCAACAATAGTTGGTGTTTTAAACGGGTCTTTCAAAGCGGTAATATATCCTGCAGGCTTGTTAAACAAATAATATCGCTTGTTTTCCAAATCAATGGGCTTACCGTCCACTTCGATGATATCTTTCTCCCCATCCACTTCCATAAAAAATTCCTTGACAATTTTAGAATTGACCTTTACCCGTCCGGATTCAATGAGCTCTGGGGCTTTTCGTCTACTGGTAACTCCTGCTTTTTGAATATAACGTTCAAGCTTCATGAATAGCCACCTTTAAAAAGGCTCCAATAGAACAACTGAAAGCCCAATTTTTCTTGTGGAAACAACAAACTCCACCAATAAATGATCTTTGAAATCGTGAACTTCACTTTTAATGAAGTATCTCGTCTTAAACTCAAAACTGCCTAGAAACTTATCCAAAGTATTTTGACTACTATAACTGTTGATTACCGGTAAACCGATTGACATCTCAAACAACCAAGGATCAAGAAAATACTGGGCGTAGACACCTGCACCAAACCAGTAATCACTTCTGTCCCAAGCCGTCTGTTGTGCTTCAGATGAACCCGGTGTGGCATCAAGGGTGTAATCAGAATAGAAACTGCCAAATTCAAAAGTGGAATAAAGTCCAAAACGATACCCCTCAATCCCGTCACGTCTTCCGAGAAGGGGAATCATGGCATCCATATCAAAATTCCAAAAAATCGTCGGTGTTGCTGATTCTTCCGATTCCGAGTTGATAAATTGTGGGTGATACGTTACATCAAGTTCTATGATATCGTTAAAATCATTAAATAAACCCACATCCAAGTTAATACCATGTTTGGTCTGATCGGAAGGTGCAAAGCGGTAACCGGCTCCAATCTCAAACATCATACTTAAGCTTGTCCCAGCAAAACAAAGCAGAACTACAACAACTAATATGAAAGATTTTTTGTTCATTCCATTATACTCTTTTTTGATAACTGGTGCCGACAACATCAATCACCCCTTTAAGGGTCAACAACGTCAGCGTATAATTCAACGATGACGTATCCAATTGCGATCTGTCCGTTAATGTATCAAAATCTGAAACGCCTTCTTTTATCAAATCAAATACCAGCCGCTCCTCATCGTTCATATCCTGAACGGCCCTTTTTTCAAAGGTCTCCTGCAGCTCTTCATTTTGTAAAGGTGAAAAATAATCAGGGTACTCTTCGAAAATATCCTCGGAACAGGTAACCAATTTTGCCCCTTTTTTAATCAAATCATTCGTACCACCGGAACTGTAAGCGTTTATCTGCCCGGGTATGGCAAAAACATCTCGATTTTGTTCTAATGCACATCTGGCAGTGATCAAGGATCCGCTCTTTTTTGCTGCTTCAACAACCAATACCCCTCGACTCAAACCGGAAATAATCCGATTTCGCCTTGGAAAATAATAGGTCCTGGGTCTCTCCCAAGGTAAATATTCACTGACAATACAACCATTTTGGATGACCTTTTTATAAAGTCCTTCATTCGATTTGGGATAAACAATATCAACACCACACCCCAAAACCCCGATTACCGTACCATTGTATTCTAATGCTTTTTTGTGAGCTAAGCTGTCAATTCCGAATGCCAAACCGCTGACGATAGAAATACCTTTTTCAACGAGAGGTGGAACGATCATATCAACAGTGAGTTTTCCGTAATGAGTGTTTTTTCTGGATCCAACCACGGCAAATTTCATCGAATCCATATTCAATACATCAACTTTCCCCCTTACGAACAAACACCAAGGAGGATCGTTAACCTCTCTTAATATGGAAGGGTAATCCTCATCCTCATAGGTAATGATTCGTAGGTCTTTTCTCGTATAACATTTTTCAAGCCTTTCGATAACTGAAACAATCTCTTGAATCTCTACTTTAAAAGGCAAACGCAGAGAATCATTTCCTAATACCTTTAAGGAATCGTAGTTTTCAAAAAGCTTTTTTAAATCATTAAAATTTAATGCTAATTTTGCAGCAACGGCTATTTTCTCATTTCTGTTCAAGAACCATTCACCCGTTTATAGTATGTAGGCTGATAAATCCCGGTCTTTCACCAGTTCAGCCATATTATCCCGAACGTACTTCTTATCCACTACCAATTTATTTAACGTGGGATCCGGTGCCTTGAAGGACACTTCTTCCAAAATCCTCTCCATGACTGTGTAAAGTCTTCTTGCACCAATGTTTTCTAAATCCTCGTTCAATTGGAAAGAAACTGAAGCAATTTCTTCAAGACCCTCATCTGTAAATTCAATCTCAACGCCGTCAGTTAATAACAGAGCCTGATATTGCTTGGTCAGAGAATTCTTGGGTTCCGAGAGAATCCGTTTGAAATCATCTTTTGTCAACGACTCCAATTCTACTCGAAGCGGGAACCTCCCTTGAAGTTCAGGCATGAGATCGGAAGGTTTAGCTACATGAAAGGCACCTGCTGCTATAAACAAAATGAAATCGGTTTTGATCATACCGTATTTTGTCATGACCGTTGTACCTTCTACGATGGGCAATAAATCTCTTTGCACACCACCTCTTGAAACATCAGGGCCGGATTTTGAACCTTCTCCGGCTACTTTATCTATCTCATCAATAAAAACAATACCCTTGTTCTGTGCTAAATCGATACCATCGGCAACGATCTTGTCAGAGTCAATCAGCTTTTCAGATTCAATCGGTAGTAAAATCTTTCGTGCTTGTTTAACCGTCACACGTTTCGTAACCTTCTTTTTCGGCATTAAATTCCCAAACATGCCTTGCATATCAATGCCAATATCTCCCAAATCTCCGCCAATCATACCAATTTGTGGTGAGTTGGATTGTTCGATCTCTATATCGATAAATCGGTCCTCAAATTCCCCGTTACGAAGCTTCTGGACAACCTCTTCTCGATTCCATTTGGTTTCAGTTTCTTCTTCTTTCTTTTCAACTGGAGGTTGTGGCGGCTGTTGTGATCCTTGAAAAAATTGGCCGAATATATTTCCCAAATTCTGTTGATTTCTCTCCTTTTTTTTGGGATGAAGAATGGCGTCTACAATAATTCTCTCAACCTCTGTTTGTGCAAGTAAGGCAACCTTTTCCATTTCTTCATGCTTCAGTTTGTTGATAGAAGATTCAACCAGCTCCCTGATCATACTCTCCACCGATCTACCAACATAACCCACTTCTGTAAATCGTGTAGCCTCCACTTTTAAGAAAGGTGAATCAGACAGATTGGCCAAACGCCTTGCGATTTCCGTTTTACCTACACCCGTAGGTCCAATCATCAAGATGTTTTTTGGAAAGACTTCCTCTTTCATCTCATCATCCAACTGCTGTCTCCTAATTCTATTTCTAAGAGCTATGGCAACCGATTTCTTTGCGTCATCTTGTCCGATGATGTATTTGTCAAGTAATTCTACAATCCGCTTTGGTGTTAACTCTTCTCTTTTTGGTAATGCCTTTGTCACTTTACTATTCTCCTCTCTGAATATATATTTCTCCCGTTTCATCAAGATATATTCGATTCTCGTTGATATAAACCTCTTCATCAAACGCGTTGTTAGTTTTTGTTGAGGCTTCCAAAATGGCATATATATCAGCTCTTGTGTCATAGGTGGATAAATTTTTCAAAGAATGCAACTCCGATATTTTCTCACGATATTGTTCTTCCAACAAACTAATCACATTCCAGATCATGAAAAACGCTGCTGAAAAAACAATCAAAAAACAAATACCTGAAATATAGCCTTGCTTATTTGAAGCCTTTCCGGTTTCCTTTTTCTCAATCTTCCACATACCCAATATACGGAAGGTTTCTAAACTTCTGCTCAAAATCAAGTCCGTATCCCAACAAAAATCTATCTTGAGTCTGGAATCCAACGTATTTGGGGATAATCCCAAAATGATCCTTTTCATATTTATCCACAAGTGTGGCGACTTCCAGTGTAGCGGGCTTATATCTTGACAGGTAATTCAAGATATATTTCAACGTTCGACCGGTGTCCAAAATATCCTCGATCACAATCACATTTTTTCCTTGAACAGGCTCATCGATCCAAGATTTTACGTTGATTCTACCCGAAGATTGGGTTCCTTTGTAACTGGCCACTTGTATGAAAGAATAACTCACCTCCATATTGATTTCAAGCAATAATTGGGAATAAAAATGAACGGATCCTTTTAATACACAAACCATATGCAATGGTGACTTGAGCCCTGCATAATCTTCACTAATTTGCTGACCCATCTCCTTTATTCTCTTGGCGATTATTTCTTCACTGTAAAGGACTTTTATCTTTTCTCTGGATATTTCCATAGCTTTTGGCTTAAAACAGCCTCCCCCCCTTTAATTCAAATTTGAATCAAATAACTCTAGCACCTTTTTCTCCATCCAACCAAGACGGCTTACCGAAGTAGCTTTATCCTGAGCATGAACATTGATATAGGCCTTTATTTTAGGTTCTGTCCCCGAAGGTCTAAATACACATTTATCTCCATTAAGAAATTGAACTTCAACCACATCAGCCTTTAAATCGCCTTTTTTTTCCAAATAATCTATTATTTGAATCCGGTCTTCCCAATTCAGAATCGTTTTATCTGTTCTTAAAGTGTGCATGAACTTTTTTAACCTTTTCATTCCATCCAAACCTTCTGCAGTATGTGTCAAAAGGCGTTCTAAATAGTATCCATAGTGATTACGAATTTCATCAAGTCTTGTAAAGAGACTCCCTTCAGTTCCTAAATCCAGCAATAACAAAGCTAAAAGCCCGGCTGTAGAACAAGCATCTTTGTCCCCGGCATGTTTCCCGTAAAGGTAGCCATAACTTTCTTCAAAACTAAACAGAGTATCGATTCCTTTTGATCGTAATTCCACCGAAATGTTTCCCAGATACTTAAAACCCGTCAAAGTTTCATATACATTCAAATTGTAAGATTTTGCCATGGGTTTTATGGCATCTGTGGTAACAATGGTCTTTAAAATAGCCCACTCACCCTTGTAATCATTGATTCTCTTTTTTCTAAGAATATAATCTAAAAAGAGAACTCCCAATTCGTTACCGGTTAAGGGACGATAGTCTCCTTGATACTCTATAAAAACGCCTAATCGATCCGCATCAGGATCGGTAGCAATCAACGCCTTCGGTTTTTGTAACATATTTTTGGCTTTGTTTAAAGCCATTTTAAATGCATCTGGATCCTCAGGATTTGGAACTGTTACAGTTGGAAATTTAGTATCAGGTATCATTTGTTCTTCAACCACCTGAACGTTCATACCGTAAGCTGTCATGATCTTTGGAACAAATCTAGCTCCTGTCCCATGTAATGGTGTATAAATCACTGAAATTTGAGACGCTTGGTCTTTTCTGTAAACTTTTAAAGTGTCTAATTCGGCAAATACTTCAGAATAATAGGCCTGAATAACATTCGCTCCCACCTTCTCTATCTTTTCCGGGTTAGGTATTTTTTTATCTTTATCCAAAAATGAAAACATTTTTATCAACTCGTTTAGTTGTTCAACCTTACCAGGAATATACTGAACGCCATTTTCATCGTAAAGCTTGAATCCGTTGTATTCTTTGGGATTATGACTGGCTGTTATCACGATACCGGTATCGCATTTAAGATATTTCACTGCAAAGGAAAGGATTGGTGTGGGAACAGGTTCATTAAAAAGAAAGACTTCACATTGGCCTGCAGAAAGTGCTGTTGCAGCCTCAATGGCAAATTCTTTGGAACACCTTCTTGTATCATAGGCAATCACAACTCTTTTAGAATGAATTCTAAGCGCCTTACAAATTCTTTTGATCCAAAAATCGTTAATCCCATTTGTCCCAGCCCTTATCTTAGAACGCAACCCACCTGTACCAAATTCAGCTTCCATGGAAAACCGCTCATATAACTCTGATTTAAACGCATCAAAAGGCAATTCAGCCATCGAAGTCAAGTCTTCTTTCATCCAACCCGAAGAGGCTTCTAACCAACTATCGTATTGTCGCTTCAAACCTTCATATTCCGGCAATTTCGTCACCTCATTGATCCAAGCTCTCATGTTAAACGATTATACCATGAAGAACCGCTATAATGGGACCCTAAATTAAAGATGCTCAATATTTTAAAATGCAATTATTTGCATTCTTTTATAAGGGTTTAAGACTTAAAAACAAAACTTCTTTTTTAATATTGCTTTTATGTTAAATGTTAGTAAATATTCATATCAACCACTTGCTTTTATTTATTTTTATGATATAATTGGCAAAATTTAGGGAGGATGAAAACAATGATGTTCTCTAACGAAGGTTTTAAGCTTAACAAAGGAATATTGTTGCACGTTATCGTCATTAGCAGCCCCGCTGATCGGGGGAGCTAAAGTCTTTTGCTAGGCTGAGCACCTTTATGAGAAGCGGGGAATTCAAAAAAGAATTCCCCGCTTCTTTTTTTTGACCATTCAAGCTTTTCCGGGAAGGCTTTTGGAACAATAAAGGACAATCAGTCCAAATCTGAGGAGGATTTATGATGAAAAAAGTTAGTGTCGTGTTGTTAGTGTTTTTAATGCTTATGAGTACGGTTTTCAGCGCAGAGGAACCCAGTGAAGTGAAATTGGCTTCTGTTTTTTCAATGACCGGAGGCGCATCCGCCTATGGCAGAATGACCTATCAAGGGATTCAAGTGGCAATGGAATTGTTCCCAGAAATTTTGGGTTTACCTGTGAAAATGGTTGTTATGGACACAAAGAGTGACAAAGTAGAAGCCGCTAACGGTGTTC
>CAZVPY010000019.1:0-17673 GCA_964629135.1 uncultured Thermotogaceae bacterium
GTACTTGTCTGGGGGGCAAGGGGCCCCGGGTTCAAATCCCGGCATCCCGACTGAGTGAATATCAAAGAGTTAGAAATACATTTTAACTCTTTTTTTTATGCTATTTGCATACGATTTGCATACAGATGTACTGGATGTTATACTCAGAGCCTGTTCTGATCTGATCTGATTTGACTACTTTAAATTATCCTGGATACAACGTACCGAGAAGCCATCATTTTTATCATTACTACTTCGTACAATGCTCGTTATGTCATTTACTAAATGGCGGTCCCAAGCCGCATCTGTACTACCTGTAGATGTCCACCATTCGCCATATCGGCCAATTGCATGATAAACTCCATCAAGGTCCCTATATCCACCTGGTAGACCTGTGAAGCCACTTTCATTAGTCGCCCCAGTGTTTGGAGATTGCCAATGCAAAGTTCCCTCCTCTTTCATTTTGCCGCCGGCAATAGATATTCCTCCAAGAAAAGTCTCAAGGCTTGCCCACTCTGCATCAGTTGGCACATGCCATCCTTCTGGGCATAGATTACCTTTACTTACAGTATACCAGTTATATAAGGCTCCATAAGTTTCTTTGTAGGAGGCATTATTCTCGTACCAACATAAACCGTCGGCCACTAAATTGGTCCATTGAGTTACATCAGGCACATATGGAATAATGTTTCCATTGTTATATTTCGTGGCTTTAAGGTTCTCAGTCATCCATACTTGATTCCCTATTCTTCTTGTTCTGTATTCATTTCCCTCCATATCTAATACTAAACCATTATTGGCTGTAGTAAATGAAACCTCCCAGCCCATTGATACACAATCTGATTCTGTCATTACATTAACTAAATATAGAGTTCCTATATCCAATCCAGTGATCGTTTGTGAAACATTCATTGATCCACCTATTATCCCTATGGCGTTATGCACAATCTGTGTTGATCCAGTTCTTGTATTTCTAATTTCATATCTAATGCCTGAAAGATTGCCAGCCATGCAGGTGATCTCTGCACTTGTCCCTGTAATATTAAGCACCTCAACTCCATATAGTACGGACGTACATTCAGAGTAAAAAGATTCATCTGCGCCATAGCCAATACCAAAAGCATTCTTTGCATAAGCCCTGACATGAAATTCTTGTGGTGGAAATAATTCCATCCAGGGTATCACACTGTTAAAAATTCCAGTACCGCTACCATCAATTGTATGACGGTCATTTATTGTAGGTTCAAGTGTTGTACTCCAGCAAACCCCACGTTCAGTTACTGGCGATCCTCCATCAAAGACTACTTCTCCCCCCGTCTTGGCATCTTCAAAATAAGGTCCCTGAATCCATGCAATAGACCTAGTGGTCACCTGTGGTACTCCCGGTTCAAGGGTTTTAAACTCAACATCGGCTCCATAAGCCGTATCAGCGGCAGTTGCGGCATAGGCTCGGGCATGATAGACAGTGTTTGGTTCAAGATCGGCTAGATTGACTGCAAAGGGGCCAAGACCATTGCCAGCGGTCTTGTTGTTCTCGTTGAATTTTGGATTTGTATGGGTCGCAAAACAAATCCCTTTGTCTGTAACAGGATTGCCACCATCCGCCGTGACCTCTCCACCTACAGTCGCTGATCTGTAACTCCTGTTAGTTACCGGACCAGTAGTTAGAGTTGGTGGTACTGCTGCGGTTTTCAACTCCCGCTCATTGCCATATACAGTGCCAGCAGGATTTGTGGCATAGGCTCGGACATAATATGTTTTGAAGTATTCCAGATTTGTAAGTGTGCTTGTAAAACTATTTCCACTAATAGCATCTGTTGTCTTATTATCAGTGACTTTCGGCTCCCGAGCTAAGCTCCAGCAGACCCCCCATTCAGAAATCGCTCCTCCACCATTCGAGACCAAAGTTCCACCTGACTTAGCCGAATTGGCAGTAATTTCAGAAATAGCCGTTGTAGTCAGCTCAGCTAGTGCCACAGGGCTTGTTCTGAAAGACACAGGATCACCGTATCCAGTTCCAACACCGTTCGTAGCATAGGCCCTTACATAATACAGAACACCGGGTGCTAGGTCATTTATGCTACTTACGAATGATCCATCCCCGGCACCATCGGTCGTTTTGTTATCAGTCGTTTTTGGTTGATTTGTCTCCCCCCAGCAGACGCCCCTGCTTGTTACCGGCTTACCCCCATCAGACACAATTTGCCCTCCACCTATAGCAGTGGACTGAGTGATATCGGTAATGATTACCGTCTCAACAATAGGGATTGTTGGCGGGTCTTCCTTACGGCATGAATAGACAAGAATAGTCAATACTATCCAGCAGCCTGTCAATAAAACTTTCATTGATTTCATAGGATCAGATTTACGGACGCATAAGTAATCTTTAAAGGTATCGAAAACACATCAAACCATCAAGGTAGTGGATTGCATCTTTTATCTGTTTGTATGAACTGGCAGGATTTATGGACGAAGCAATGACAATAGGCTACAGGTAATCTGGCACTAATTGTCATATGCAATAGACCATCGGGGAACAAAACCTCACAAAATATGGAAAATACCTTGCTTATTTAAGGCTTCTTCGTAGGTTTGTGTAGCATTTAGAGTTCATCCGCCAGTGGGCGGGAGATACCAACCGAGTGACCGGCACCACGGTGGTAAAACGATGCGGACTTAACATGTCAAAAATAAACGAGAGTATGGAATCAGAATTTGTTACAATTATTTTTGAAGATGTGGTTATTGTCGGACAGATAACCTGCAGGCAAAAGGACTTTATCAGCGTTCAAATGATCTCGCCCTATTGGGGTTGGGAAAAGTATTCAAGTGTAACCGGGCCAGCCAGGGCTCGTTGTAATTATTTGACTTCATTAGGTGATGAGGTGGTAAGAGATTTATTGCGTGATAATTACACAAAAATAAAGACTATTGATCACGGTATAGTACGATACGCCAAAGTTTACGATCACCTTCAGTCAGAATTACGACTTATCGGTAAAATGCCAAATTCTGAAACGAAATGGAGGATTGCCGACAAGGTTCGGTGGTGGTTTTACTCGGAGTTTCTGTTTGCGACTTCAGTCACTGGAATAGCAGCATCATTGGATGAACGTAAGCACATAGAGGAAATCCTTATATCATTCAAGAAGGATGGCAGAAAGATTTATGAAAAAGAGAACAGGGGAAGTTAGTTTCTTTAAGGTAGTTATGCTCCCTTTAATTCTGATAAAATGTCAGTGTTTAATATTCGTATGGTATTCTCAGGCTCCTTAGAATAGAATATAATATACGCAGAACTCTGCCCAGGAATCTCGTCTTCATCCTCTTCTTCCTCATCTAATTCTGGGTACCGAAAAGAAATGGCGTCATAGCTATCCTCGTTTTGTTCAAGGTAGTTTAAATAGGAGTCAAAGTCCAGATAAATCTCATTGGGCTCCTCTTTAACACTATCGGATGCAGACTCCCATATATTTGCCAAGAATTCATCATCAATTTCTGGTTTAATCCCCAGGTTAAGGAGTTTTAATAGTTCATCCTCAAAGGATTCGATTTCCTTCTTGTCTTTGGCAAGGTAGCCTGATAAGAATGTACCAAATGAAGCGTCATAGTCCAGAATTACATGATCGCATTCACCTGAATCATTATCGCAATATGGGCACGGTGGCCTTGGATTATCTTCGGTTTCGCTATGCATCACTTAGTGTTTTGGATTATTGGGATAGTCTACGTATTAATCTCTCTATTAAAGATAAAAAATTTTCGCCAATGCCCATACTATTAAGTATTGGCACCTCTTGGAATATACTAGGTTTAGGCAGGTATTACCCCCTCCAAATGAGCGGGGGAGCAAAAACCCCCAACCCTGCGTCAGTATCTTAACAGTCAAGCAATGCGATTTTGTTTCAAAGAAAAGGCAGCCCCGTTGTGAAAGTCAATGTCTGCATTCCTATGGAAGGAATCTACTGTCTGATAAATCGGAGAGGCTGCCAGTACTTCAAAGATAAGAAAAAGCCCCCGGAATGATCCGAGGGCTGGCAATATCATTGTGTTATTGATTAATAGTCTTTAATGCAGCGAACTGACATACATGATATTTTTAACTTGGTCCCCCCTACTCCCAAAATGCCATCTGTGTTCTGTAATACTGAAAATACTGCATATTGTGCGGACATGGGGCTTAAAGTAATGCCGGTAGCAGTCCAAAAATAGCTATAATTACTCATACCGCTGGCAACAAATGGGTCATGGTACCCCGCAGGGAGAGCAGTAAAACCAGTTTCGTTTGTTGCCCCCAAGTTTGGCGCATTCCACAAACCATCTCCTGCTTCAACTGTACCTGTTGCCTTCAACGCACCTCCTCCATTATAAGTGAAATAATCCCTTAAAATAACCCATTCGTTTTCGCTTGGTACATGCCATCCTGTTGGACATATCTTACGATTATCATTTACCGCAATCCAGTTATAAAGTAATCCATAAGTCGGGGCATTATTAACATCATAATTATAATAACAGTAAGCACCAGGACCTACCAAGAAACCATATGGATTATCTGTATTTCCCCACTCATCAAGCCAAACAGCTTCATTTGCCACATAGTAAATATTATCACCATTAGAATATTTGGTAGCTTTTAAGTTCTCCGCCATCCACCATTGATTACCTATAAGTACAGTTTTGTATATGTTACCGTCTGTATCAACTATTGGCTCACCATATACCGGACCTTCACAATTTAGGTCATGTCCGTTGCAATCTTGATCAACTCCATCTCCACAAATCTCCAATGCGCCAGGATATATGGTTGCATCTGTATCATCGCAATCTCCCTGGTTTTCATTATATCCATCACTATCATTATCTACATCCTCTTCACATACAAAATTGCCATCACAGTTTTGATCAATTCCATCTCCACAAATTTCCGTTGCACCTGGATTAATGGAAGGATTTGTATCATCACAGTCTCCCTCTGCAACTGAGTAGGAATCACCATCATAGTCTCCTTCCAAAGTATTTTTTACACAGCGGATTGAAAATCCAGTACCCAATGATTGCCAACCACCAACATCTAATACTTCACTATTGTAAAGTAGACCTCGAGCAAACGCATATCCCCCATTGTCTTTCGTTGCTGACCACCATTCTCCTCTGATTCCTCCGGCCCATTGGAATATACCGTTGTAGATACGATATCCACCTGGAACCCCGCTAAATCCGCTTTCATTAGTAGCACCAGTGTTGGGACTTAGCCAAAGACCATTGCCCCCCTCCAACGTACCAGTTGCCTTGAGTTTACCCCCGGCCACCGACGTACCTCCAAGGTAATCTGAGAGAATTATCCATTCATAATCTGTAGGAACATGCCATCCATTTGGGCATAATTTCTCGGTATTTACCGTGTGCCAGTTATATAAGGCTCCAAAATTGATTTTATTTAATTCATCATTATTAAACCAGCAATAGGCCGGAGAATTAAGTGCAATCCATTCTGTGCCACTGGTCACGTGCGGAATGGCTTCGAAGTCAGTATATCTCGTAACCTTCAAGTTGTCCGCCATCCACCATTGATTGCCAATTTTTACTGTTCCATAAGTGTTACCATCGACATCAATTACTTCACCTATTATTAACGTACCCTCAATCAAAAGCTCAATGTAACTACCTTTCGGCCCTTTGATATATACTTCCAACGCTGATTCGGGAGTCAAACTGATTGGTTTTTCTACATAACTAACCTTCTTCTTAAAGTCCGCACTGTTTACGATAACGTTGCCGTCTATTTTAATCTCCACTTCGGAGACTTTGGTCTTATTGCTAATACCATTTTGAACTTTTAGGGTGAAATTCCCATCGAAGAAATCAAAGTCCGAATTTAATGATGTGCGAGTTTCATTGATGGATGTCTTTGCCGATTGAATAGTAAAAGTTTCTAGCCCATAGTACAAGTCCCTCTCAACTATCAGGGCTTTATTTGTGACTTCATTATTAAGCCAGTCCTCATCTTCGCTGCATGAGGGTAAGGCTAAAATAAGGGTGCAGATCACCAAGCCTGACGCAATGATTCGCCAAATAGCATTTCTTCTTGTTGTTTCCATGGTGGCAGGTTTTATTTCTTGTATGATTTATTGGCCATTATTTAAACATGTCACCTGCGAGGCGGTGACTTGCATCGTGAAAGTTCGGCAAACTATTTAGGACAAACAACTAATTCCGAAATATTAAGTCAAGAATTAGGAATGTTATATCAAAAGTATTTTAATGGTCAACAATAAGACGGAAGCCCCAGTGTCAATGTCTACAATTTTCCCGTGTGGATCAGCGGGGGAACAAATACCCTAATGCTTCAGCAGCTTCTTTTGATATAAGTGATCAATAATCCGTTCATGAACTTTCTCCCGGTCTCCTGATAGCTTATTTACAATCTCCTTGCCCTTTTTGGTGAGTTTGTAGCGCTTTATAACTCGCTTAGGGCCTCTCTCCTCATCGCAGGTGAGATAGTTAAGCTCAGCAAGTCTCTTGAGATGATAATTGATTCCGTCAATGGTGAACCCGGTGAGATGCTGTGTTTGTTTGGGTGTAATGCCAATCCCCTGTAGCCTCCAGCCGTAAAGCCGAACCAGTCCGTCAATGGCACAGAGTATTCTCATCTCGGTGAATTTTATGTTGTAGTCATCCCGGACAGGTTTGGCCAGGGAGAGCCAAGCTCCAATGTAGAGGCTGTATTCCAATGAGTTGAAATCAATATCAGTCCTTTGTGGGCTTCTCAAGGCATCTACTAATATTAGTCAAATTAAGAAAGCTGTTATATACACATAGTGTAAGGATAATCCCATTTCGCATGCACGTGCTTCTTGCAAAGATACATGATTCCTGCTGGAGGTTCTGATTTCTGATTTCGACTACATATATATTTAGTCTTCAGCACATTATAAATATGTACTAAATTCAGTCTGTATTTAGATGGGGAAAAATAAAGATATCTGATAGTCAGATGGTTAGCTGATTAAAAATTGCACTATAATGGTTATTATGATCAATAGACCGTGCCTGGATGACCCTCTTCACAGGAGACTGTATACACTATCTCATTATAAACCAGCCGCTTGGCTTTAGATTATACGTTTCCCTATTTATAATTCGACCGTAATAAATCTAAACTGAATAAATTTTGGTTTGAGGGGGGGTGGGTTCGCAAGATCGATTTCGGGTCCAGGTAGGCTACCCCCTGTTCATGATCACTAAGTACCCCTGTACACCCCACACTTCTTGTTAATAGTCCAATATAAAACATGAAGTGGCATCTCATCATTACTAATACATGATTGCCTACCCCTATAATAAATTTGAGGTACTCTGGGGCAAATCATAACTTATCAGTGCGTGAAACTGTATCCTCGGTGAGCGATAATTATTTTTCTAATTCAAGAGTTTGATTTATGTTGTTTATCTTCCAATATTTAAGCCTATCAAGGAAGGATTTCCCAAGCAGCATTGCCCCCCCATCATCGGTGATAGCTGCCTCTACATTATCAACTTTTATTGGCCCTATTTTCACAACGGGTAACATAACACGGCGATAAGTCCTTGTGCTGTTGTCAGCAAGTGTGAATGTTTTTGCTGGTAAATAATCAGAATTACGTATTATTCCCAACTCTAAGAGATATTTCTCCGTCGATTTTGATATAAACATTTCCGATGCTCCGCTATCAATCAAATAAATCAGATTCTTTCCTCCAATCGTCACCTCAACTAAATAGGTATTTGCTTGTTTTTTGACCGGTACAGTAATAATTGTCTTGTCATTAGTAACATTTGTGAAAAATTCATCGGGATTGTCAACTAGGAATTTTGGTATTCTGTATGATAAATCTCCCTTGAGGCGAGTATATCCCAAATAACATAATGTGTTAGGTTTGCTTGCATAGTATTCAAGGCTTAAATTAGCCCGCCGGTTATCAGAAAGGAGACTTGACGAATTTGCGGGATTTACGTAGTAATAAGTATTAGTGTCCTGAATAGAAGCTGATTTTCTGCTTAATAAGTCATCTGATGAATATTTGTAGACACCAAATTCTCTTTGCCATTCTTCAATTTTGCTCATAAATACGGCTTCTGCCAATTGAAGATAAACATCAAATCTTATCTTGATATACTTCTCAGAGGTACTACTTTCTGTTTTAAAAATTACGAAACCTGGTGGCAAAGTATAGTTACTCCCAGCAGGGAGATTATTTGGACAATTAAAGATTTGGTGCATCTCCATATCTCCCTTGTAATCTATTTGGTTAATATTATGGTCAGGAGTAACCTTTTTGAGACTAAATCCATTATTAGAAAGTTTGGATTCCACTACTTCATACTGACCATCAATATAGAGGTCAACCACCTTAAAGAAATCATTACCAGTAATCTGGCCTTTTAGAGAATTAGAACAAGCCAGAAATAGCAAAAATGGGAGAATTAGGTACCTCATCTTTTGTAAGTTTGATATAAAACTAATCAACAATAATGACTTTTACAATGTGAGAGAGAGCTAATACGAGCTCATCAAGAGGAAGTTTGTGAAGGAATAGGGCTTTTGCTCCCCCGCTCATCTGGTAAAATACCAGAAGGGATAGTGCCCCCTGACCTATCCCAGGGCAGATCACAACCTGGCTTAAAACGGATGAATTTATTTTCGCCCTAATTGCATTTACATTTATTAAATTTGGCAGACAGCCTTTTAAAGAGTCATATGAGCTTATTTCTCTACTGAACCATGCATAACTGATATCATGCTTGTATGACACTTTACAGTTAGAATTATCATAAGATACACTCAATGAACGAAGAACAGAAACGCCAACTCAATCAACAACTTTGGAATATTGCCAATACCCTGCGTGGAAAGATGGATGCAGATGAGTTCCGGGATTATATCCTCGGATTTATTTTCTATAAGTACTTATCTGAGAAAATGGAACTCTACGCCAATGAAATCCTGAAGGAAGATAAAATTCAATACCTGAACATTTCAGAAGATTCCAAGACTGGACAGGAATACCTCGAAGCCATAAAAGAAGAATCACTAGAAAAATTGGGGTACTTCTTGAAACCATCAGAACTATTTGGGCAGGTGGCTAAACGTGGCAATGGAAATGGTAAGGGTGAGAGTTCATTCATTATTGAAGACATTCAGAAAATCCTCATAAGCATTCAGAACAGCACGATGGGCACAAGTAGCGAAGAAGACTTTGACCATCTATTCGAGGATATGGATTTGAACAGCACTAAACTTGGCAAGACCGCGGAGCAGCGTAACGAAGTTATCTCAAAGGTACTGGCACACCTAGACAAGATTGATTTCCAACTGGAACAAACTGAAATTGATGTTCTAGGAGATGCATATGAATATTTAATTGGTCAGTTCGCAAGTGGTGCTGGGAAAAAGGCCGGTGAGTTCTACACGCCCCAGCAAGCATCAAAGATACTTGCGCGTATTGTAACACTAGGCAAGGCAAGGATTAAATCAGCATACGACCCAACCTGCGGTTCGGGCTCATTAATTCTGCGATTGGGTAAAGTATGCGAAGTATTGAAGTTCTACGGGCAGGAACGCAACCGCACTACATACAACCTTTGTAGGATGAACATGATTCTCCATGGAGTGCATTACACAAGATTCGACATCAAGCTGGAGGATACCCTTGAACACCCTCAACATGGCAAACTAGAGGCCGAAGCCGTGGTTGCCAATCCACCTTTTTCTGCGAATTGGAGTGCCAGTCCTTTATTCATGACCGATGACAGGTTCAGTGAGTATGGCAAACTTGCGCCCTCATCAAAGGCGGACTTTGCGTTTATTCAGCACATGCTATATCATCTGGCAGAAAATGGTGTCATGGCTGTTGTCATGCCTCATGGAGTGCTTTTCAGGGGCGCTGCAGAGGGTCATATCAGGAAATACCTAATTGAAGAAAAGAACTATCTCGATGCCGTTATCGGCTTACCTGCCAATATTTTCTACGGCACATCCATTCCTACCTGCATTCTGGTGTTTAAGAAATGCCGTGAGCATCCTGATGACATTTTATTCATTGATGCAAGCCAGTACTTTGAGAAAGTTAAAACACAGAATTATCTGCGTGATGAGGATGTTGACCGGATAGTCGATACATATGCAAAACGAATCAGCATTGACAAGTACAGTTATGTTGCTAGTCTGGATAAGGTTCGGGAGAATGATTACAACCTTAATATTCCGAGGTATGTTGATACCTTTGAAGTAGAAGAATCTGTGGATATTGCAGTTGTTGCCAGCGAACTGAAAGCACTGGAAACCCAAATGAAAACCTCAGATGAAACCATTGCCGGGTATTGCCGGGAGTTAAACATCCCTACCCCGTTTTAATCATGGAAAAGCATAAGAACACACCGCAATTGCGTTTCCCATATTTTGAAGGTGAGTGGAAGGAAATGAGATTGGAAAAACTTTTTTCTGAGTTTCAAAGTGGGTTTGGCATAACCTCTGAATACATTACCGAACAAGGTGAATACCCTGTTTTCGGTGGAAATGGATTAAGAGGTTTCACAAATAAATATACCCATGATGGTTTCTTTCTTTTAATAGGTCGCCAAGGAGCGCTATGTGGAAATATTAATCGTTCATATGGGAAAGCATATATATCTGAACATGCCATTGCATGTCAAGCAAATGAGTCCTCTGATACAGAATGGTTAGCACAAAGGCTTGATTACTACAATTTGAACAGATTATCCGAGTCTTCTGCACAACCGGGTCTGTCAGTGAAAAAACTTCTACGATTTAAACTAATCATACCCTCCCTCCTCGAACAACAAAAAATCGCATCCTTTTTCACCGCCATTGATCAGAAGATATCCCAACTCAAACAAAAGAAAACCCTGCTGGAGCAATACAAAAAAGGGGTGATGCAAAAAATATTCTCACAGGAAATCAGGTTCAAAGACGAAAATGGTCAGGAGTTTCCGAAGTGGGAGAGAAAGAAGTTGGGAGACGTTTTTGCTGAAATTACGGAAAGTGTTGGAGATAGAGAAGTTCCTACATATAGTATTACTGCTGGGATTGGTTTTGTGTCACAAAAAGAGAAATTTGGTAGAGACATATCTGGTCAGCAAAATCATAAGTATACTATAGTGGATCATGAACAATTCTCGTATAATAAAGGAAATTCCAAGACATACCATTACGGTTGCATATACATTAATGATACAGGTAGGCAAATTGCCGTACCGAATGTATTTATAAGTTTCAAGATGATAGACAATAATATGTCTTCAAGATTCTTTTTTAGACTATTTGAGAGCCATTATCTTGACAAAGAACTACGAAGAATAATTTCTAGTTCGGCAAGAATGGACGGTCTATTAAATGTTAACAAAAACTGGTTCTTCAAATTAAAGATACCTTGTCCTACTTATTTCGAACAACACAAAGTAGGTGATTTCTTTTATGCAATGGAGGGTAAAATCAACCATATCCAAAAACAGATAGAAAAAGCAGAGGTCTGGAAGAAAGGTTTAATGCAGCAAATGTTTGTTTAAAAATATGCCATCATGTACCGGATAAATAAAGCCAGCAACAACGTAGTAAAACTTGATCAAAGGTTGTTCAAGGAACTCCATATCAAGGAAAGGGAACATCTACAGGAATGGATTGCAAAGAATCCGGATATGCTTGGCGAAGAACTTCTTATTATTCAGAAGGAATTTAGCGGATTCAATGATACCAATGAACGCCTTGATCTGCTTGCACTTGACAAGGACGGTGGGTTGGTTATCATTGAAAACAAACTGGATGACACAGGTCGTAATGTTGTATGGCAGGCACTTAAATACACATCATATTGCTCTACTCTTTCAAACAGTCAAATAATTAAACTGTATCAGGACTATCTTGACAGATGGGGAAATGGAGAAGATGCAAAGGAGAGTCTACTGGAATTTCTGGAAAGGGAAGAAGAAGAACTACTACTTAATCGTAATGACCAGAGAATTATATTCATCTCTAATAATTTTCGGAAAGAAGTTACCTCTACTGTGCTCTGGCTTTTGAAGCACAATATACAAATCCAATGTTTCCGAGCCATACCTTATAGTATGGGTGAAGACCTGTTCCTGCAGGTAGAGCAAATCATACCGCTACCTGAGACCAAGGAGTTTATGATTGATATACAAGAAAAGCAAAAAGAGGAATTTGAAAAGAGCAAAGTAGTCGAAGAAACTGAAATACATCTGAAGAAATTTTGGGGACTCTTGAAGCAAGACCTCTCCGACCACAAAATTGATTTCTTAGAACGAGTTGGTTCAAAACCTTATTTTGATATTGGTTTCTGGAAAGGGCATGGAAGATTTGGTTTTTGCATTGGCAGAAAAAACTTCAGAGTCGAACTCTATTTCTCTGACGACCTTGAAAAAATTATGATTGACGCTATGTTAAAACACAAGGAAGAGATTGAAAAGAAATTTGACGGAGAAATTATTTGGGAAAGGTTGGTTAATAAGAAAGCGTCACGAATTAGGCACGAGATGCCTTCAGCTTTAAAGAATAATTTAGAAGGCCGTTTTAATGAGGAGAAGTATTGGGATGACTTAATTGCATGGTATAGAGAAGCGATGGTAAAGTTTTACAATGCCTTATATCCTATTTGGGAAAAAGTCCAAAGAGAAATCTCATAACAATGTCTAAGCAACCTGAACTGATCCTCGAAGAACAACTTATTGCCAAGTTACATGAACTTGGTTTTGCTTTGGTTGCTGTCAACTGTGAGGCAGAATTAATAGCCAACCTTAAGGCCCAGTTAGAGAAGCACAATAAGATCGTCTTCTCTGATAAAGAATTTGATAAAGTCTTAAACATCCTCAGCAAGGGATCAGTTTTCGAGAAGGCCAAGACACTCCGGGAAAAACAGCATATCATCAGAGATAACGGAGATAACCTGTATTTTGAGTTTATCAACACCGACCAATGGTGTCAAAATGAGTATCAGGTCACCCATCAGGTCTCGGTTGAAGGCAAATACAAGAATAGATATGACGTTACGCTGCTAATTAACGGACTGCCACTGGTTCAGATTGAACTCAAGCGAAGAGGCCTTGAGCTCAAAGAGGCATTTAATCAAGTTAACCGGTATCAACGCCATTCCTTTGCTGGTAGTTTTGCCCTATTCCAATACATTCAGATATTTGTCATAAGCAATGGTGTTAATACGAAATATTACGCAAATAACCGCTTCCAGTCATTCAAGCAAACATTCTTCTGGACAGATAAAGAGAACAGACGTCTTACTAATCTTATAAATGATTTTGCACAGAGTTTCTTAGAGAAATGTCACTTGTCTAAGATCATCTGCAAATACATTGTGCTGAATGAGACATCCAAGATTCTGATGGTTCTTCGGCCATACCAGTACTATGCAGTAGAAGCACTTGTTGACAGGGTTGAGCACAGTACAAAGAATGGCTATGTGTGGCACACTACCGGTAGTGGAAAGACATTGACATCATTTAAGGCGAGTCAGATACTCACCCACTTACCAAAGATTAAGAAGGTAGTATTTGTTGTTGACAGGAAGGACTTAGACTACCAGACAACAAAGGAGTTCAATAGTTTCAGCAAGGGCAGTGTTGACGGCACTGATGACACAAGGCAACTGGTTAGGCAGTTCTCTGATGACACCAAACTCATTGTGACCACCATCCAGAAACTCAATACTGCAATTAGCAAGAAGCATTATCTGGATCGGATGCAGAAACTCCAGAATGAACGCATCGTATTCATCTTCGATGAGTGCCACCGAAGTCAGTTTGGAGAAACGCATCAACGGATTATCTCGTTCTTCAAAAACATCCAGATGTTTGGCTTCACAGGTACCCCAATCTTCGCGGAAAATGCCATTAAGAACGAAATGGGCAAGAAGACAACTAAAGAGCTCTTTGGTGACTGCCTGCACAAGTATGTGATCACGGATGCTATACGGGATGAAAACGTCCTGAAGTTCAGCGTAGAATATGTGGGTAGGTACAAGAACCGAGAAAGCGCCACAGAGATTGATATTCAGGTTGAAGACATTGATGTTGAAGAACTAATGGAGTCCCCGGCACGGCTGGATAAGATAGTCGACTACATAATTGCATATCATGGCAAAAAAACCCATAATAAGGTGTTTACGGCCATGTTCTGTGTTAGTAGTATTCCAACACTAATAAAGTATTATGAACTCTTTCAGCGCAAGAAAGCACTCGGAGAACACGAATTAAAGATTGCCACCATATTCAGTTACATTGCCAACGAAGATGATGCTGATGCAAATGGATTCATCCCCGAGGAAATTTCAGTAGCAGCTGATGGAGAAATTGCATATGCTACCAACCCCCATACCCGTGAAAAACTGGATGAATTTATTGGGCATTACAACCAGATGTTTGGTTCAGCTTACTCCACAAAAGATAGTCAGAGTTTCTATAATTATTATAACGATATCAGCAAGAAGGTTAAGGAGCGGAAGATTGACATATTGCTGGTAGTAAATATGTATCTGACAGGATTCGACAGTCCTCCTCTCAACACCTTATATGTCGATAAGAACTTGAGATACCACGGGCTTATTCAGGCATACTCCAGGACCAATCGTATTCTCAATGAACTTAAATCACAGGGGAACATTGTTGTTTTCAGAAATCTGAAAAGTGCAACCGATGAGGCGATAACACTGTTCAGTAATAAAGACGCCATTGAAGAAATCATCATAAAACCTTACGATGAATATGTTAAGGCATTCAATGAAGCATTTAAAGAGCTACTTAACATAGCGCCCACGGTAAATAGTGTAAATGATTTACTTACCGAGGATGATGAACTGAAATTCATCATTGCATTCAGAGAGCTGATTCGGATCAAGAATGTCTTGGCATCGTTCTCAGACTTCTCCTGGGGTGACCTGTCAATGAATGAACAGCTCTTCGAGGACTACAAGAGTAAGTATCTTGATCTACATGATAAAGTAAAAAGCGAGCATGAGAAGGAGAAGGTATCCATCCTTGATGACGTAGATTTTGAGTTGGAACTTATTCACCGGGATGAAATCAATGTGAGATATATCATTCAACTTCTGATAAAACTTAAAGCCAACCAGAAGAAAGATGCCCAGCAGATTGAAAAGGAAATCATTAATCTGCTCAGCACCGAGGCTCAATTAAGGAGCAAAAAGGAACTGATCGAAAAGTTTATTAGGGATAATATGCCAGTGATTCTGGATACTGATGACATCCCTCAAGAGTTCGAGAAGTTCTGGACTGCAGAACAGGAAAGAGCATTTCACCAAATTGTTAATGAAGAAAGACTCTCCAGAGATAGAACACAAGCATTGATAGAAAACTACCTCTATTCCGAGCAGGAGCCAATGAGAGATGAAATTTTGGACCTTATAGATGGAGATCGGCCGACACTATTGGAACGCAAGAAGATGGGTAAAAGGATATTAGAGAGGATAAATGATTTCATTGAGACTTTCATAAATGGTATTTCTGGCTCGTAAGGGGATTTACCTATGGATTTTCATTAAAAGCAATAAGGCATGCCTATAGAAGTAAACTTTTGGAACGTCACTGAGGATAAGATTAAGAAAGTAGAATTTAGTCCTATCGAATCAGAAGAACGACTAGAGACTATCTTATCCAAAGACATAAGTATTCTGGGTGAAAACTACTTGCTAGTGGGTAGGCAGGTTATGTCGACCTATGGTAAGTATCTCGACCTTCTCTGTATCAATCAGGATGGCAACCTCACAGTCATTGAGCTCAAAAAGCATAAAACACCGAGAGAAGTCGTCTCACAAGTGCTCGATTATGCATCATGGGTTAAGAATTTGTCCTATGATGAAATTAAAGCCATGTGCGAAGAGCATAATGCGGGTCAGAAGTTCGAATCAATCTTTGAAGGTAAATTTGGGATAACCCCTCCGGAGAAGCTGAACCAGGAACATGACATGTTAATTGTTGCGTCACAGCTTGATAATGAAACGGAGCGAATCATTAACTACCTATCTGATTGTTATGATGTCCCAATTAATGCTGTATTCTTCCGGTTTTTTAGAGACACCAACTCCGAGTATTTAAGCAGAAGCTGGCTCATCGACCCGACGGAAGTAGTTGTAAAGTCCAGTAAATCTATCTCTCAGAGCAAAAGTGAAGAATGGAATGGTAAAGATTTTGTAGTAAACATTGATTCTGATAATTCGGGCGTTTCTACATGGATCGACTGTCAAAAATATGGTTTCATATCTGCCGGCGGCGGTAAGTGGTACAGCAATTCTTTGAATCAACTATTCGTTGGCGCAAGGATATTTGCTATGATCCCCAAAAAAGGTTATGTGGGCGTTGCCATCGTAAAAGAGACAAGTGTTTCTATTAAAGATTTTTCTGTTGAGGTAAGAGGTGTTGAAACGCCAATATCTGAGGTAGATTTATACTGCAGAGGCCTCATCACTGATGATGATCACGAGGACTTAGAGAAGTGCGAATATTTTGTAAGGGTTGAATGGATAAAAACTTTCCCTGAAGAAAAAGCATATTGGGAAAAAGGTTTGAGAGCCAACCAGAATAGTGCTTTTAAGTTGAAAAATAAATTCACGCTGGAGAAATTAATCCTGAGATTTGGGTTAGATGAATAAGTTTGTAATTATCTGTGGCACTTATTGCCTATAATATCAATAACAGATCAGAAAGCTAAGGAGGGGTTTAATTATGACCGATGATCTTCTTAAACCGGAACAGATGGAGCAGCAAATCACACTTATAGACATGTGCGAGAAGATTTATCGTGACGCACTTTCAGTGATTGATAATGATGTGAAAGACCTCGTCCATAAAGGTAAGGAAATGGCGGCTTTGGCGCTCTATGCTGAAAGTATAGATCAGATATCTAAAATTCACTCAACTCTATCCGGGATTTACAAACTCATGTATAATAACCAGAATATTCTGAGGGTATATGGCTCTTTACGTCTTTCTAAGGTCAGTCTTGGACTCAAGCCGATCGTTGATGTAATGGATGATCCAGAGGCTACTCAACAAGAGATAGAAAGTTATGTTATGAAGGGTATTCGTGAAGCCGGGGTTGATAAGTATCATCATTTTATAAATCAGCGTTATATTTTGGAACTGGAGTACATGATATCAACGCTGCGAGTTCTAGTCGAGCCTGACTATATTCCTTTAGATTTAACGGAAGACGAAGAGCTGGAAGAGGAAATCGATCGCCACATTCCCTCAATGGTTAAAATGTATGTCTGGCAACGGGATAAAGGTCAATGTGTAAAGTGTGGAACAATTGAAAAACTTGAATACGACCACATTATCCCTGTTTCCAAAGGTGGATCAAATACCGAACGAAATATTCAACTGCTCTGCGAAAGATGCAATAGGCAAAAGGGCGGTGCAATTCAATAATTGACATATTTGAGAGTGAAGGCTTCCCCGAAAACAGCATCAAACATAATTAGAGTTTAATGCTAATTAAGGGAAGCTTTCACCTATGCTGGTGTCTAAGGCAACTATCAAAGGATTCATCTGCCTGCAGTAAAGTTTCAAAAACTGTTAGTTTAGGGCTTGGTGATAAAGTTATAAACATCTGATTGTTAATAACATACAAGAATATTTGAGAGATTATCT
>CAZVPY010000020.1:0-16753 GCA_964629135.1 uncultured Thermotogaceae bacterium
TTATTTGGCGTATGCGACAGAGCGTTTTTCCCTGATGACGGTAACTTTTAACTGTCCGGGATATTCCACGCCCTCTTCCACTTCTTTTGCAATATCAAAAGCCAATTTATCCGCCATAACATCATCAATTTTATCCGGTTGAACAAGAATTCGAAGTTCTCTACCAGCTTGTATGGCGTAAGCCTTTTCGACAGTTTTGTGATTCTTGGCAATTTCTTCAAGTTTTTGGAGTCGTTTGATATACAGGTCAACCGTTTCCCTTCTTGCACCGGGTCTTGCAGCTGAAATGGCATCTGCTGCAGCAACCAAACATGCCTCTGGCGATTCGGGCTCAGTTTCACCATGATGAAATTGAATCATATTGATGATATCATCCTTTTCACCGTAACGTTTTGCCAATTCTGCTCCGATCAATGCATGAGACCCTTCAACTTCATGATCAACACCTTTGCCGATATCGTGTAACAGGGCACCTCGTTTGGCACGATCAATATTTAAGCCCAATTCTTCTGCCATCATGCCGGCAAATTTCGCCACTTCAATGGAGTGTTCCAGAACGTTTTGTCCAAAGCTTGTTCTGTATTTAAGTCGACCAATGAGCTTTATCAGTTCGTTATTCAAACCTCTAACACCTGTTTCAAATGTGGCCCGCTCTCCCTCTTCCTTAACAAGCTTCGCAATCTCTTTCTTGGCTTTACCGTATGTTTCCTCAATATTTGCTGGATGGATCCTTCCATCTGCAACGAGTTTTTCCAGTGTAAGCCTTGCAACTTCCCTTCTCAGTGGATTAAAACAAGAAACCACAACAATCTCCGGTGTGTCATCAATGATCAAATCCGCACCCGTTATCTTTTCAAAGGCCCTAATATTCCTTCCTTCACGACCAATGATACGTCCTTTCATATCATCTGTGGGAAGTGAGACAGTACTAACTGTGCCATCATTCACATAATCCGCGGCATATCTTTGAATCGCTGTTGTCACTACCCACTGTGAATGACGTTCTGCTTCTTCTTCTTTTTCATCTTTTATTTCTTTAAACATTTGCGCCAGATCGTGCTCATATTGTCGTTTGGTTTCGTTGAAAATGATGTCTTTGGCTTCTTCTTGTGTTAATTGAGCTATTTTATACAGCTTTTCCTCTTCCTCGCTGATGAGTTTATCAAGTTTTTCTTCTTTATCACGAATCTCAATCTGCTTTTCCTCTAACTTTTCTTCCTTAACCAGGAATTGCTCTTCTCGCTTGTCAAATGAAGCTTCTTTCTTTTCCAGCCTGGTTTCTGCTCGTTTGATTTCTTCCCTTGTTCTTTTGGCTTCTTTTTCAGCAGTTTCAATAATTTTATGCGCTTCTTCTTTTCCATCCAGTTTTGCCTGTCGGATAATGGCACTGGATTCTGTTTTTGCCGATGCAATTATTTCCTCATAAGTCTTTTCTGCCTTTTGAATATCGTTGAGTACTTCCTGTTTAATTTTTGTCTCTAAATACTTCTTTGCATAAAAAACACCTGCAAAAAACGCGGAAAAACTAGCCGCAACAATAAAAATAATCCATAATATAATCATTAATCCCATAATATACCTCCATTTATATCAATCAAAATTATTGTCTTTAAAAGCTTTCATCACTTCAATAATTCGTTTCGTTTGAAATCCTCTACGATACATTCTTCGTTGCCATCTTTCGGGATTGTTTTTGCAATTTCTTTGATAATCCCGCTTTAATACATCCAGTATTTCCTCTTCATCCACCGCCTCAATTGCTTGCTGGATCTTATCTTTTGTAACACCAAGATCATTCAGTTCTCTTTCCAATTTGAACAATCCCTTGGATTTCAATTTCAATCCGTCTTCAATATACATCTTTGAAAACCTCAAATCATCCAGCATTTTTAACGTATACAATTCATCGATGGTTGCTTCAATCTGTTCTTCATCAAAACCCTTTTCTTGACAACGTTTCCGTATTTCTTTTTCTGTGCGCGGTCTGTATTTAAATAAAAGGGAACAATACTGATGAATATCCTGTTTATTCTTTCTTTTCATCTTCTCCTTTCCCTTCTTCTATATCCTCAAGTTCTATTAAAGGTATCTCATGCTTTTCTCTAATCCTGTTTTCAAGCTCGTATCTGATTTTTGTGTTCTCTTTTAAAAAGGCAACTGCATTGTTTTTTCCCTGCCCCATGCTGATTTCGTCGCCATCGGGAGTTAAATAACTGAACCAGGAGCCTTTTTTCAAAACAATGTCATCTTCATCGCCAAGTGTGATTAATTCGTTTTCTCTGACCACACCTTTTCCGTATATGATATCAAAATAAGCCTCTTTAAATGGTGGAGCAACTTTGTTTTTAACAACTTTGACCCTTGTCTCATTCCCTACAAATTCAGCTGATTCCTTTAAAGAACCAATCCTCCTAATATCAAGACGAATTGAACAGTAGAATTTTAACGCCATACCTCCGGTAGTGGTTTCTGGGTTGCCAAAAGTAATACCTATCTTCATTCTCAATTGATTGGTAAAAATCACACATGTTTTTGATTTGTTAACGGCACTGGATAGTTTTCTTAAAGCCTGTGACATTAATCTGGCTTGAAGACCCATCTGTGCATCGCCCATATTGCCTTCAATTTCAGCCCTTGGGACTAATGCTGCCACAGAATCTACGATGATTAAATCCACTGCACCACTTCTTACTAACGTCTCCACAATCTCAAGCGCCTCTTCCCCACTACCGGGCTGCGAGATTAAAAGGCTATCGAGATCGACACCCAGATTTTTTGCATAGACAGGATCCAGAGCATGTTCTGCATCTACAAAAGCTGCTATTCCACCATTGGCTTGGGCTTCTGCAATGGCATGTAAGGTAAGTGTTGTTTTTCCACTGGATTCAGGTCCATATATTTCAATGATCCTTCCTCTGGGATAACCTCCCACTCCCAATGCCAAATCAAGCGCCAAGGAGCCGGTTGGAATGACTTCAACATTAGCCACCTGATCTGCACCCATTACCATGATTGATCCTTTTCCAAAGTCCTTTTCAATCTTTTTTATGGCTGTATCTATTGCGGTTTTTTTGTTATTATCCACATCTTTTTTTCGTCTCGCCATCTGGTGTTACCTCCTTTTGATTTCAAATCACCTTTGTTTCCAATCCTTTATAAATCGGTCCTGTTTCGGTCAATGTTGAACTTTTTAAGCTTAGTACAATATCTCCTAACATCACTTTTTTTACAATTATTGTTTTTATTTTGTCTTTCCAATCATCAGGGGTTCTCTTTATTCGTCCCAATGTCAAATGAGGAATAAACTTTTTACCGAATGATCGATTACAAATCGCTTCCAATTCCGTTTTCATCTCCGAATACAGCTGTTGAAGCGGATCACTCTTTTTCAATCCAAGCCAAACCGATGTGGGTTTGGAATATTTTTCAAAATAACCAAGCCTGTTAATCATCAGGGGAAAATGATCAAAACTTATATTTTTCAAAAGTTCAGCCGTTTGTTTCATTTGTTCTTCAGAAATTTCACCGAGAAAAAACAAGGTAATGTGAAAATTCTCATGTTCTACCCATTTTGCATGGAAACCCATTTTCTTAAGAGTGGCAATGTGGTTGTAACAGAGTGTTTTTACATCTTCTCCTACTTCTAATGCAATAAAACATCTCATAGATATTTATTGGATCCTTTAAAATACGTCAAACCGGAGAGAACCGTAATGATTCCAACGATCCATGCAAACAAAGTTAAGACTATTTGATTGGGCCAATTTGTCACAACCGATACTAAAACCACTACAATATAAACCATCTGTACGGCTGTCTTGCTTTTTCCAATAAAATTGGCTGCAATAACCTTTCCCTGACTGGCTGCCAACATTCTTATACCACTCACTGCTGTATCTCGAATGACGATGATAGCCAATAACCAAAAGCTGACTTCGTGATTCCAGACTAAAGCACATAATGTACCTGAAATAAACGCTTTATCTGCCAGTTGATCCAAAAATTTCCCCAAGTTAGTAATTTGATTGTTTTTACGTGCCAGATAACCATCTAACCAATCGGTTAGCGATCCGGCAATGAAAACAAATAAAGCAATTAATCCATAAACTGAATTGTCTTGCGATAAAAGGATTAGCCACATTAAAAATGGAATCAAAGCAACCCTGATCAGGGTTATTCTCGTTGGAATATTTAATCGCATAACCATTCAGCCTCCAAATCAAAATCATCATAACCCGTTATCTTGCCATCTATGAATTCTCCAACCTTGGGTTTCTTTCTTTTCTCTTCCTCACTCAAATGAACAAACACCTCCGAGTCTATCTCCGGTGCATCTCTATAACTTCTACAAACCAAAAGATCCTCTTCAAATGAGTCTACAATCAACTGCATTTTTGTTCCCACAAATTCCTCGTTTTTTTCAGCCGATATTTCTTTTTGCAAATCTTGAACCTGGCCGAGTCTTTCTTGAATAACATCATCATTTTCCAAGGAAAACGGAACCTCTGAAATAGGTGTTCCCTCTTCCGGTGAAAAGGTAAAAAAACCAACTTTGTCAAAGCGTACTTCTTCCATAAAAGCCATTAATTGTTCAAACTCTCTTTGGCCTTCACCTGGAAAACCTAACATTATCGTTGTTCTCAAACTTACATCGGGAAAAAACTCCCGTATCATTTGGATTTGTTCCTTTAACTGAGAAACCATACGCTTTCTGCCCATTTTTTTTAAAACGTTATCGGAACCATGTTGAACCGGAATATCAAAATAACTGATAAGATGTTCAAGGCTTTTCAACCCCTGAAACAGCTCTTTGGAAATGTGATCAGGGTGCATGTACATCAACCGTATCCAATAATCACCTTCAATTTTTGACAGTTCTTCTGTTAGCTGTAAAAGTCCAGTTTTTCCATAATTATATTGCGTGATATCTTGGTCAACGAGAATCAACTCTCGCTTACCCGTTTTAACAAGCTGTGAAAACTCCTTTTTTATGTCCAAAGAATTTCTACTGATATGCTCGCCTTTAAACGTGGGAATAGAACAAAATGCACAGGCTCTGTTACAACCATCGCCAATCTTGATATAAGAATAAGATTGCTGATCTTCGGCAAAATGTTCTGGTACTTTATAAAATAATGGGTTAGGTTTTTGAGGAATATTTTTTCCTTTTGGGGCTTTTTCAACAAATGGAACGATCGTTTCCAAAGCTTCTAAACCCACCCAATAATCTATCTCTGGGATTTCTTTCATTAACTCTTCAGAGTACCGTTGAACAAGACATCCTAATGCCATTACCTTAACCGATGGCTTGATCTCTTTTAGGCGCGTGCTATAGGTAATTAAGCGCTGGATAGACTCATCCGCGGCATCCAAGATGAACCCGCAGGTATTGACGATGATTAAATCCGCCTGTTGGGGATCATCTGTAAGCGTATGTTGATTTTCCAGAAAAAAACCGGAAAGTATTCGGCTGTCCGCTTCATTTTTCGGGCAACCTAATGTTTCTATAAAAACATTCAAGTTATCAACTCTTTCTTTTTTTTAAAAACGCCTTTCTAATTTTGGTGATTTCAGAAATATAGTCCTGATTTGCATAATTTGGGTAAGTGTATTTTAAGGGTTTATAAGCACCTTCGGCATAGTACAGTGTCACCTCGGCATAGATTCCTTTACCAATGTAAATTCTGTTTCCTTGGGGTTTGGTAGAAGCTAAAACAAATTGAGTATGATGAACATATCCTGAATCGAGATTGATGGTTCTGTTCCCGTCCAGAAGATGACGCTGTTCAATTTTATTCGTAATCAGCTTTGCTTGAGCCAACTCAGCGGGATGAATCAGATCTTTAAAGCTGATTAATTTTCCTTCAATCTTGCCTTGACCCATCTCTTTATTGTAATAATGGGTAAACTTCCCAAAGTCAAGCGGCTCAGAAATAAAATCGATTTCTCCAAATTGTTGCTTCAATTCATGGTTTACATCGGTCAATCTATAATCAATATAGCGTCCGAAAGCAAAAACGATAAGGTTGACAAGCTCTGCCTTACGAATCCTGCCCATTTTTAATCAACACCTCAAATTCCTTAAAAAAAACTTCCCATGTATCCTCATAATATTCTACCACAATTAAAGATTTTTCCGTGTTGATAATCTTACCGGAAAAATCATCTGTAAAACGCAATGTTTCGTTAGGTTTTAAAGCTATGTTATCATTTCCAATTTGGATAATGGCTTCAATATCCCCTTTATTCGTAATCTTGACAATCTCTCTATCTCGCTGCTTTTGTATTAACAAAACTTGTAATAGAATAATCAGCAGTAATAAGGGGATTATGGCAATCAATATCAATTTGACTGGTTTTCTCTTCTCAGTATCTTTTTTGATTTTTGGAATCGTTTTTTCGTTTTGATCCAAAGCAATTAAAAACGATTCAACACTTGCGCTGTTTCTTATTCCCAAAAAAGCGGAATATCTGAGAACAAAATCCTTCAAATAGATCGTTGGAATACTTGGCAATTCACCTTTTTCAATTTCTTCAATGGTCTCCACGCTGATATGTGTATGTTCACTAACTTGTTCTTTGGAAAATCCACTTGAAATCCTGTTTTTTTGAAGTTGTTCTCCAACTTTCTCAAATAATATGGTAATATTCCCTTTTTTCATTTCGATGTCGCTTTCTTAACTCTGTTCATAATGGTTATTCCCAATCCCTTCTCTTCAAAACCTTCAATCAGGGCATAGTGTATTCCATTTTTGTCCAAAACCCTTAAAACATGAAAGAGATTACTTGCAACACGATACAAATCATCTCTTGGACCCAAAGAAATACAGTCAATATTTTCATTTCGGTAGTAAGAAATAGTTTCATCGGTACATATTAATGCCTTTTTAAGATTGCGATTCCCATCTTGAAATAAATCTTTGAACATACGAATCCCCATCTTTGCTAATTCTTGTTTGTCCCTCACCCATGGGATCAATTTCACTTGGGCATTTGGAGAATAATGCTTATATTTCATTCCAGGAGCAATTGCCTCTGTCGTACCTTTTTTAACGATCAAATCAGGAATCATTTCTTTCAATTTTTCGGTGGTCACTGGTCCTGGTCTTAACAAAGTAGGTGTTTCCTCAAGAAGAGAAATAATAGTCGATTCAATACCAAATTCCAAGGGTTCCGTTTCAATGATCCACTGAACTCGTCCCTTCATCTCTTCAAGATGCTCTGACCTGGTCGGACTGGGATAACCCGAAATATTGGCGCTTGGAGCAGCAACGGGTACCCCACAGTGGGTAATCAATCTTTGGGCTATTCTATTGGAGGGGAACCGAATGGCAACGCTATCTCTATTACCGGTAATAATATCTGAAATACCCTTTGCCTTTTTAAGAATAAAAGTAACGGGTCCGGGCCAAAATCGCTCACTCAGTTTCCAAAATAATTCAGGCGGGTCTTTTTCAACGATTTGCCAAATCTGCTCCATATCACTAATATGAACAATTAACGGATTATCGACCGGTCGCCCTTTTGCCCTAAAAATTTCTTGAAGGGATTCTTCATGATTGATAACAGCACCTAAGCCGTAGACAGTTTCCGTGGGAAAAATAACCAACTTTCCGAATCTTAAATCTTTGGCACATTGTAAAAACTCTTCTGATTGTTCAAATTCAGAAGAGTTGACTGATATATACAAAATTTTTGTTTTCACTGTTATTCTTCCAGACATTTAATCCAGCATTTTCTGGTTCGGGGACCATCGTATTCACAAAAATAAATCCCTTGCCACGTTCCGAGCATCAATTTTCCGTTTTCAACAAAAAAAGTCTGGGAAGTATTGGTTAGTATCGTTTTAATATGTGAGTCAGAATTCCCCTCTAAGTGTTTATAAGAAGAATCTACCGGTACCATATCGTTCATTTTTCGAATAAAATCAATTTTTACATCCGGATCAGCATTTTCATTTACAGCAACACCAGCAGTTGTATGAGGCACATAAACAATTACAACCCCGTTTTGTAATCCCATGTCATAAATAACCTGCTGCACTTTTGCCGTTATATCAACTACTTGAGACCTGCTTGTGGTTTTAACTTGTAATTCATGATGTTTCATGATTCATGACTCCCTTTGAACTATGATCTGAATAGTTTTAAGAACAATTTCCAAATACTTGTTCTTGCTAATTTAAAATCTTGTTCCACTGGAATATTATGTCCCATGATTCTTCTGGTGATATTGGTAAATATTTTATTCATATCGTGAGAAGGCTCAAAGGCAATTGGTACGCCTCTGTTTGATCCGATAAAGACTTCATCACTATCGGGCACCATCCCAATCATAGGGATGGAAAGTGTTTTCATCACTTCTTCTGTCTTTAACATACCACGCTTTTCATTCATGCTCTCTTTGACCTTATTTAATATGAAAAAAACATTGTCCAAACCTAAATGTGTATTCTCTAAAAGCCCTAAAACTCTGTCGGCATCACTTACGGCTGTAAATTCAGGGTTTGTCACGAGAACTGCTGTATCAGCTGCTGCCACCGCATTACGGAATCCACTTTCAATTCCCGCAGGAGAATCTATAATTATATAATCAAAATCAGGCTTGATTCGCGTAACAACCTTAGTCATGTCCTCCACTGTCATCATTTCTTTTGTGGCTATTTGAGAGGCAGGTAACAAATATAGATTTCGATTTGTTTTATGCCGAACCAAAGCTTCAGAAGCACCCACTCTGCCGGATACCACATCCATAACGGTGTAAAGAATCCGATTTTCAAGTCCTAGGACTACATCGAGATTCTTCAACCCCAGATCCCCGTCTATCAGACAAACCTTTTTGCCCAAATTGGCAAATGCGGCTCCAAGATTTGCGGTGATGGTGGTTTTCCCTACACCACCTTTTCCCGATGTTATGACGATTACTTGCCTGTTATTCATATTATCTCCCCAACAGTTTTTTTGCACTCTCGTCCATCATATCAGGGGTCCATCTGGGTTCAAAAACAAGATCAACATTGGCTTGTTTAACTCCCTCGACTGAAGCCACTGCATTTCTGGCCTGTTCCTTTAGCATACTTGCCATAGGACAAGTGGGAACTGTGAGTGTCATTTTTACATCTACGGTATCATCATCGTTGATGATGATGTCGTATATGAGTCCTAATGAAACAATATCAATTCCAATTTCTATATCAATGACTGTTTTTAATGCATCCACTATCTGTTCTTTAGTAATCGTTGGCATTTTCTCCTCCCAGTTTTTTCTGTTAATTTACATTTTCATTCTTTTTTTAGTGTTGTTCACCACTTCATCTATCGTTTGATCCATTGTTTGATGTATTGTACATCCTGATGCCCTTTGATGGCCTCCGCCCCCATATTCAATGGCAATAGCGGCAACATCAAACCACTTCTTTGAACGAAAACTAACCTTGATTTCTTCCTTGTCCATCTCAGTGAACAAAATTGCGGTTTCAACACCTTTAATAGACCTTAATTCTCCAATTAAACCCGCTGCATCTTCATAGGTACAACCGGTTTTTTCCAGCATATTCAATGTGATAAAAGAATAAATCAAGGACCCATCTAAAGTTATTTTGATCTTTTTTGCCATCTCCGACAGCAGATAAAATTCTTGGACTCGATTATTCTCTAGGACCATTGAAGCGTTAAAAGGAGCATTTGCTCCTTGCTTAATAAGTTCCGCAGCAATTTCCATAACACGCCATCCGGTATTGGTATATTTAAAAAAACCCGTATCCGTTTGTATTCCAAGCAAATTGATCGTTGCAAGGATTGGATCATACTCGATTCCTAATTCTTTGAGGAATCGATAAACCATTTCTGCTGCAGATGACGCCTCAACATCCAACCAATTATAATTTCCCCACAGTTCGTTTGTCACATGGTGATCGATAACAAAATTCGGTTTTTTATCCATTAGCTCTTGGTATTTACCCATTCGATCCGGTGACGAGGAATCAACGGTAATAATGGCATCAAAATCCTCTTCGCTTATATCTTCTTTAAAGGCGATCTGTGATACCGGTTGAAAATCCTCATAAATAGCCGGACATTGACTATCTATAGCAGATATAATTTTTTTCTGTATTCTCCTTAACCCATAAGTTAAAGACAAAACGGAACTAATACAATCTCCATCAGGATCAATATGTCCAATGATTAAAAATCGATTATGGGTATTGATATATTCTTTTAGACCATTTATTCCTGTCTCTGTCATGTTATAACTCCAATCCTATCAAGCATTTGTCGATTATATCATATACCATCTTGAAACAAGGTAGAATGTAGCGATCACAAGCCCAATAATGGTTATAACAATTCCTTCTCTCAAAAAGGCAACAAAACTGATTTTTGTCTTTTGTGTTTTTTCAACCAACCCAACGGCAACCATATTTGCAGCAGCACCGCTAATAGTCATGTTTCCACCTATACATGCACCTAATGCCAAAGCCCACCATAATTCTGCGCTTTGGGGAATGGCCCCCTGCAACCGTTGAATGATGGGGATAAAAACTGTAACCACGGGAACAGCACCAATAAAACCCCCAAGCCCAGCAGAAATCCACAAAACTGCAAGTATTAGCAGTAATGGGTTTGTACTAAACTGATTAATCCAGTTAGCTACAGAACCGATAATTCCCACTTCTTCTAAAGCTTTTGCCAAAGTGAACAATCCAACAAAAAAGAAAATTGTATCCCATTCCACTTCCTGTGAAATCTCCTGAAAACTGATCTTGGAGAGTAACATCAAAACAGAAGCACCTGTTAAAGCAATCAATGAGGCTTCATAATCCAACTTTTCATGCACAACGAATCCCAAAATTACGAGAGCAAAGATGACAATTCCTTTGATGAATAAAGGACGATCTTCTATGGCTCTTTTGGGATCTATATCCATCAAACGTTGCAATTTTGATTGCTCTACCTTTCGAATATGGGGATATCGAAAGTGAAAATAAACTAAAACCGCTAATAACATCAATATCGAAGGAATTATCATAACCATCATAAAATGAATAAAACTAGCTCCGGAAGCACTTCCAACAAGGATATTCGGTGGGTCCCCAACAATAGTGGTCATACCACCTATATTTGCCGCAAAAATCATGGAAAAGATAAGTGAAACCGGACTGATTCCAGCTGTATCGGCAATCAAAAAAACGACCGGTGAAAACAGCAGGATTGTTGTCACATTGTCCAAAACACTTGAAAAAAAGGCTACAGCAACCAATAAGGTAATATAAATCAAGTACATACGCCCTTTTGAATTCTTAACGATTTTCGCGGCAATATACTGGAACATACCTGTCTTTTTTAAGATACCTACCAGTATCATCATCCCCAACAAAATACCAATCGTGTTAAAATCCACATAATTGCTGACTTTTTTGATGGAAATCCCTTCGCATATTTGCAAGAGCATAACAACAAGCCCCATCGTAAAAGCGACAAGTGATCTTTGAAATTTCCCTGATATTATCAGATAATACGTTAACAAAAAAAGTATTAGAACGGTGATGGTTTCAATGCCCATTTATACTTCCTTTCAAAATTGGTTAATTGGATTGAGTAAACAAGGAAATCTTCCTCTTTTTTGTCTCGGTTTGCTCTTTTTTTATTTCCAATTCCTTAATAGCTATCTTGTAAAGCTTTAGCATTTCTTCCACAGAGTGTTGAAGAGAGAAATTCTTTTTAACGAATTTTTGTCCCATCAATACCCTTTCATCATATTCTTCTTTATCACTTAACAATCTTTCAACAGCATTGATGAAATCCTCTTCTTCAAGCTCCTCCAGCATGACCCCCCCGCTTTCCTTATGCTTCAACAATTCATATACTCCCAAACGACCGAGGGCAACAACGGGTGTTCCCGCTGTGAGACTCTCGAGAATAACCAAACCTTGTGTTTCAGAATAAGAGGCAAACCAAAAGATATCAGCAACGTTATAGGCATCAATCACATCTTTTCGATCTCGTCCACCTGTAAAATAGACTCTTTTAGTTATACCCAACTCATCCGCCAGCCTTTCAAGTGGCTCTTTTTCCTCTCCTTCTCCAATGATGACAAAATGAACATCACTTCTTTTTGTTAAAAGATTTTTGAAAGTACGTAGGAGAAAATCAATATTCTTCTCCTTTCCTATTCGACCCACGAAAAGGAGTATTTTTTCATCTTCAGGGATGTTGTAAATTTTCCTGATATCCCATTTGACAGGATTTCTAAAAGAGTTTGTATCAATTCCGGTTGGTATCGTTGCTAATTTATGAGCAGGAACCCCCCATTCTTCAAGTAATTCTCTGATCTTCTCGGTAGGGGCAATTACCTTATCAAAAAGATACGTCCAATAAGTCATGAGTTTCCTGGTCTGTTCCACTGAAGGTCTGATCATTGAGGGAACATAATGCAGGTAATACTCAAAAAGCGTATGATGGGTGCATATAGCAGGGATTTTGAGATTTTTTGCAACTACTTTTGCATAAAAACTCATGGAAAAAGGCGAATGAACGTGAATCACATCCAAATTCAAGGATCGTATGGTTGGAATCATGGGGAATATGGGTATACCGATTCTTTGTCCCTTTTCCAGTGAATAACCGAAAGAAGGGCATTCAAACACACCTTTTTCTTTTCTTTTATATGAAGATTCAAATTTGGGAACAAAGATATAAACTTTGTGACCCATCTGTTCCATCACTTTTCGATATAATGTAATGGCAATGGCTACTCCGTTTCTTTGAGGGGTATAAGTATCACTGAACAAACCTATATTCATTTATATCAAATCCTCCTATACCTGACTCGACACTTTATTGTTTTCAAAATGATTCTCATAAGCATATCGTTTTACCATTTGGTTATTCAGCTTCTTCATCCTGCTCTGTCTCTTCGGAGTATTCTTCTTCGAGACTCCCTGGTTTCACCATGGGGAAAGGTATGACATCCCTAATGGAGGCTGAATTGGTCAAAAACATGACAAAACGATCGATACCAATTCCCTCACCACCGGTTGGTGGCAAGCCATATTCTAAAGCACGAATAAAATCATGATCCATCATCTGAGCCTCTTCATCTCCGGAGTCCCTCATAGCCACCTGCTTTTCAAATCTCTCTCGCTGATCAATGGGGTCGTTTAACTCCGTAAATGCATTCCCCATCTCCCGGCCAAGTATAATCGGTTCAAATCTCTCAGTAACTCTGGGATCATCTCTATGTTTTTTAGCCAAAGGTGATATTTCTACAGGATGGTCCATGACAAAAGTAGGTTGAACAATATGATCTTCCACAAGATCCCATAATCCATCAATGAGATGACTTCTGTCTTTAATTTCGGGTTCATTGTGATGTTCTTTCAAAGTTTCCAGAAGTGTTTCATCTGAATCATTAAGAATATCAACCCCCAAGTGTATTTTAATAAACTCCTGCATGGTGACTTTGTTCCATGGAGGTTTGAAGTTTATCTTGTGACCCTGATATTCAATTTCATAATCACCAAATATTTCCTTGACGACAAATCCAAATAATTCCTCAGTGAGTTTCATCAAATCATTATAATCTGCATAAGCCTGATAGAATTCCATCATAGTAAATTCTGGAGAGTGTTTGTAACTCACACCTTCATTTCTGAAATTTTTGTTAATTTCGAATACTCTGTCAAACCCGCCAACAATCAATCTTTTCAAATACAGCTCCGGAGCAATTCTCATGTACATGTCAACATCATAAGTGTTCATATGAGTAATAAACGGCCTGGCTGATGCCCCTCCAAGAGTGTAATGCAGCATGGGGGTCTCTACTTCAACAAAGCTGTTTTTATGCATGAATTCACGAATCAGTCTGATGACTTCAAATCTCGTTCTGAATCGTTGCATGCTTTCTTTATTGGCAATAAGATCCACATAGCGCTGTCTGTAAATCACTTCTTTGTCCTTTAGTCCATGCCATTTTTCCGGCATGGGCCTGAGCGTCTTTGTCAACAGTTGTATTCCTTTGGTATAAACGGATAGCTCTCCGGTTTTAGATTTAAATGGAAAACCTTCAATACCTACAAAATCTCCGGTACTAACGTGTTCTTTAAAAAAATCAAAAACATCCTGTCCCACTTCGCTTTTTCTTATGTATCCCTGGACAGTTCCATAAAAATCCTTTAACTCAAAAAAGGCAGATTTACCGTGATCCCTGATGGCCATCACTCGACCAGCTGTTTTAACCTTTTCATCTTCTCTTACTTCACCGGATTCCATCTCTCCATAAGCTTTAAGAATATCTTGCGTAGTTTGTGTTCGTTCAAATTTATGAGGATATGGCTCCAATCCCTTTTTTCTTATCTCATCCAATTCCTTTATTTTCTGGTCTCTAATTGTTGATGACATTTTTAAACCGCCTTTCTTATTTTAAACCAATGCCAATAATCTCGTACTGTTGTATTCCGCTTGGAGTTTTAACCTTAACAATGTCTCCAATACTGCCACCATCAAGAGCTTCCCCAACAGGAGATTCCACACTAACTTTGTTCTCAAAAATATCCGCTTCTTGTGGATTAACCAATTTAAAAGTATTTTCCTGATTGTTTTCCAAATTTTTTACCATAACAGTCAGTCCCAATCTAGCAATATCGCTTTGCACATCATTGGCATCTATGATTTCGGCTTTATCCAAAACATTTTCAATCTCAAGAATCCTACCGTTGATTCTTCCTTGCTCATTTTTCGCTTCTTCGTACTCACTATTTTCACTCAAGTCTCCGTATTCTCTGGCTTCCTTTATCCTGGCAGCAATATCGTACATCAGTTTTTCTTTGAGTTCTTTCAACTCCTTTTTTAAAGAATCGAATCCCTCCTGCGTTAAATATATGACATCCTTTTTCGACATTGATTTTATCCTCCCTTTCTCAATTCATCTATTATATGCTTAAATTGTCCCACACTGTCAAAATCCATGTACACTGATGCAAAGCGTATGTAAGCCACTTCATCAAGATTTTTCAAATATTTCATGGCCTCTTCCCCTATTGCTTCACTTTCTATCTCAGTTGCTCCTTTTTCCACAAATGCCTGTCTGATTTTCACTGCAATATCGTTCAATACCTCTATATCGATATCCCTTTTTTCAGTTGCTCGAAGTAATCCGTTTAATAATTTTTCCCTTCGAAAACGTTCAAGCCTACCGTCTCTCTTTTTTATCATGAGCGGTAGATTTTCATAGCGTTCATAAGTTGTGAATCTTGCATCACATACCGGACACTCTCGTCTTCTTCTTACGCTACTTCCATCCTCAGATGTTCTTGAATCAATCACTTTGGTATTCTTATTGGAACAAAAAGGACACTGCACACTTAATCCTCCAACTCATCCGAGATTTTTATAATTTTTTTCATCCGATTGTACACGGCTGATTTGGTTAATGGTTTTGATAGCATCTGACCCAGCTCTGCCAGGCTTAAATCTTCGTTGTTCATTCTTAGCTCACATAATTCCTTTAAATCTTTTTCAAAATGAGAAAAAGCGTTTTTTTCTTTAATTTTTATAATCGCATCGATTTGATTTGCACTACTTTGACCAATCTTTTTGGCATTTGCCAATGTAAAATTGATAGAACGATTTACATTTGACTTCACCTTTCTCTGTTCAACAATTCGCTCGTATTTATCAAGTTGAACCTTCGATCCCATCAATTCTAACATACTTATTATATCATTTGATTTTTTTAGATAGAGCTTCATGCCTTTTTTATGCTCTGTTATCCCAGCCTTAACTCTTAATGTGTTATACATGATTTTTCGTATGATGTTAATGTTCTCAGAACCGTCTTTTTCCAGAATTTCAAAGTGATAAGAATTTTTAGGGTCAACGATATAACCAGCCACAAAAAACACACCCCTGAGAAAATCGCTGAAATAACCACTGTCGTTACGGATTAAATCATAAGGATTCCAACTAAATAGTTCGCCTTTTTCTAAAAAGGGAATATTCAACCTTGATTTGATAAAACTGATTTTCACTTGATAAGATTTACTGTTAGATAAATAAGGATTAATGGTGTAAGAGGTTTCCACAGAAGCGTGTTTGATTTCTTTTAAAAGATAATGTACTCTCCTGGCCACGATAGAGTTACCTGTGGAAATGATAAAAAAAACTCGATTGGTTTCATTTTCCTTCTTTAACAACATACTGCCTCGAAATTTTAACATACCAAAAAACTCTACAAAAGCGGAAATTTGATCCGAAGTCTTTATCCCGTTTAATTCTGCCTTCAGATCCGAAGAGAAACTCAATGTACTTTCTCCCATCCCATAATTTTCAATATCATTTCTCCTAACTTTTTCTCATCGTGGCGTACCTTTTCCAACCCATCTCGCTCATCAATAACTGTTTTAATCAGGTTTTCCATGATGATTGCACCGTTAAGCAATTCAAATTTTAACTCAACTTGCTGAGCCCCTCTTTTATGATAACGCTTGAGTAATTTATCCGGGATTGGTTGCGAATTAACGATGTAATAATCAGGGTATTTTCCCAAGTATTTTTTGATTTCATTCGCGTGATCAGCCATGGAATAGTTGACCGTTTCTCCTGGTTGGGTCATGATGTTGCAAATATAAATAACAGGCGCTTCGGAAGCATTTATAGTATCTGAAACACCTTCTGCAATCAAATTGGGCATGATACTGGTATACAAACTACCTGGTCCCAAAATAATCCCATCCGCTTGTTGAATCTTGTTGATA
>CAZVPY010000021.1:0-16471 GCA_964629135.1 uncultured Thermotogaceae bacterium
CTGGAGTTCAAAAAGAACATTATCTACAAGCTATGGATGATTTAATGAAAGGGCCGATGCTGGAAGCAAACCGGGAGCTTTTTGAGAGAATCGTTAAATGATTGCACTGAAAAAAGGGTGATTTTGCAAATATCATCGCAAAATCAAGCAATATTTCAATTGCGGGAGCACACGCAGGTGCTCCCCTACAAAAGCTTTCAACCGCATTATAACTGGTGTAGGGGCGGACCTATATGGGGTCAAAAAAACATTGACCTTTGGAGTGTTTTGCCAAAGGCAAAAACTCCAACCGCCCGCAGAATAATGACAGAGACGTTAAAATGGATAATCAGTCATAAAAAGAGTTATTGCAGTGCAATCATTAAATCAGAATGTGTGTTTTTTAGCACGCAAAAGGAGGCATTAAGATGAAAGGAAACAGACCGATTATCATCAGCATTGCAGTTATTCTTGGAATGATAGGTGCGGTTTTGGGTTTGATTGCAAGCATCACTGCTATTGCAGTTTTTCCTTTAGTAGGAGTTATAGCCTTAATCATCTCTCTGATTCAGATTGCCATTTTGATTGGTTTATGGAATATGAAACGTTGGGCTCTGATTGTATATACAATTTTGTTCGTTATCAACCTTTTCACAACAGACATTACTTTTTGGATCATTATTCCGATTCTAGTTATCATATTCGGATTTTTACATTATAAAGATATGGAATAGAGAACTAAAAAAGGAGACAACATGAACGAAGTTACAAAAAAAGCAAAACTGGTAAAAAGTACGGAAAAGCATTTAAGAATGGCTAAAACGGCTGAAAAGAATACAGCGCTTTTAGAAATCGGCAGACAGATTGAAAAGGATATGCCAATGATACTTAAGGCAAACGAGAAGGATGTAAAAGTCGCTCAGGAAAAGGGTGTCAGTGAGGCGTTGGTTGACAGATTGAGGCTTACAGAGTCAAGAATCAATTCCATGATCACGGCCTGTTCTAAAGTGGCGACCTTAGCTGATCCGGTTGGAAAGGTTATCAAATCATGGATACAGGATACTTTGAGAATCACACAAGTAAGGGTTCCCATTGGGTCAATCGGGATGATTTACGAGTCAAGGCCTAATGTGACGCTTGATGCCACTATTTTGGCTTTAAAAAGTGGGAATCCGGTGTTGTTAAGGGGGGGCAGTGATGCGTTATCGTCTAATATGGCGATAGTAAATGCCATTAAAACCGGGCTTTCAAATTCAAGCATCCCTTCATCTGCGGTGGAGATTGTTGAAGATACGGACAGGGAGAATGTAAATCAGATGTTGAAAATGAACAAATACTTGTCCTTGATTATCCCCAGGGGGGGAGCGGGATTGATACGTTTTGTTGTTGAAAATTCAACAGTTCCTGTTCTTGAAACCGGTGTGGGGAATTGTCATATTTTTGTGGACCATAATGCCGATGTTGAACAATCCGTGGAGATTATCGACAATGCAAAGACACAACGACCCGGGACTTGTAATGCGGTTGAAACGGTGTTGGTTCATGAAGTGCTTGCAGAAAAGTTACTTCCAAAACTGAGAGAGAGATTAACTTCAAAGGGTGTTGAAATTCGGGGTTGTGAAAAAACAGCACAAATCATTGGATGTACCATTGCGGATGAATCAGATTGGGAAACGGAGTATCTTGATTTTATCCTTTCCGTTAGGGTTGTTAAGGATGTGGATGAAGCACTGGATCACATTGAACGTTATTCGACCGGACACTCAGAATCGATTTTAACCAACGATTTATCAAATGCAACGCGTTTTCAAGCTTCTATTGATTCAGCAGCTGTTTATGTAAATTCATCAACTCGGTTTACAGACGGTGAACAATTTGGGTTTGGTGGAGAAATTGGTATCAGTACACAAAAACTCCACGCAAGGGGACCAGTGGGCCTTGAGGAACTTACCACTTATAAATATATCATCACCGGCGATTACAGCGTTAGGGGATAAGATGTCAAAGATTGTTATTAAAGTCGGCAGTAATTTATTGGTGAAACAAACAGGGGAAATCGATAAAAGTTATATCATAGAATTGGCCAGAGTCATATCTGGATTAAAAGAAAAAGGTCATACCAGTATTTTGATCACATCCGGTGCAAAAGCCGCCGGATATGGAAAGGCTCAAAAAGCAAACATTGAGGAAGACTTGTATATCAAACAAGCCCTTTGTGCCATCGGACAGGTTCAGCTCATGAAATTGTATGAGCTGGCTTTTGATATGTACGATGAAAAAGTTGCGCAAATCCTTATCAATCGGGACGATTTCGGTCATCGGGAACGATTCCTCAATCTAAGAAACACCCTTATCGGGTTAAATGAAATGGGATATATTCCCATCGCAAACGAAAATGATACGGTATCAACCAACGAGATTACCTTTGGAGATAACGATATTCTGGCTGCCATGACGGCCATCGGTTGGAAAAGTGATTATTTGTTGTTGCTCTCAAGTGTTGAGGGCTTATTGGATGATAATGACCAACTCATCAAAACATTTACTCCTGAAACCAAGTTGAAAAAAATGGAAAAGACCCAATGGGGAAGCGGGGGAATAGAAACAAAAGTAAGAGCTGCCCGGGCAGCTTCCGCAGCTGGAGTTAACTGTTGCATCTGTAATGGCAGAGACTTGGCGAATATTCAACAGTTTATAAATGGAGAAAATCCAGGAACAATTTTTGAACCTTCCAAAATGCCCGGATCCAAAAAGGCGTGGATCGGTTTTCTATCCAAATCAAAGGGAGAGATAATTATTAATGAAGGGGCTAAAAAGGCATTGATGATGAAAAAAAGCCTCTTGCCTGTGGGTATTGTTGCTTTGAGTGGATCCTTTACCATTGGAGATGTGATAGATGTGAAGACAGCTGATGGGTTTCAAATCGGGAGAGGTATTGCCAATTTCTCAGCAAACCAGGCAAAAAAAATCTTAGGTTGCCAAAGTAACCAAGTAAAGGAAAAACTTCATTATGATTCTCCAAACTGCTTCATCCATGTTGACAATTTTTGGCTATCAACCAACTGAACAATATTTTATAACAAACACCAAAAATAAAAAGACGTTTAAAAAAGCACATTTGCATGCTATTTTTTAAGATTTAACATTAAGATGATACAATAAAGAAGATGTTTGTTGAGTCTACTGTATCCGTAGTCACAACGGATGGGTAAAGGAAGTGAAGGATTTGAAATCGAAATCAATTAACGCTCTTAAAATGGGGGTTTCAAACAAGATCATCATCATGGATCTTATAAGATATGAACCCGGTATTACCAGAAGAGAAATTGCTGCCAGGACTGGATTAAACCCTTCTACGGTAACCAATATTATTAACAGTTTAAAGGAGATGAACTTTGTCTTTGAGACTGGGAAAAAGTCTACGCAAAATCCCGGCAGGAATTCCATAAAACTTGGGATTATGAAAGAAGCGGCCTCCGTTTTTGTTTTTCATACCAATGTTGAAGATACCATATTTGGTATTGGATATCTGGATAACAGTGTGGAAATCTTACAACATTTTTCCACGGAAAATGATCCCGCAGTCTTTTTTGATAAGATCTCTGAGATCATAAAAAAATACTATGAAGAAATGAGTAAAAAACCTTTTGGCGTTTCTTTTTCCTTCCCCGGTATTGTTGATCGCTTAAACAACAAAATCAATATCATTCCACATTTGGGTTGGAAAGGTATAGCGGTGGAAGAAGAATTAAAAAAAAGAATTGATAGATTTGATTTAAGGGTGAGAATTGCCAATGAGGCAAAGCTTTCTTTGAAAAGTGAAAAGGCCGTTAATTCAGATATTAAGGACTTAAAAAATGGAATTTACCTTTATCTTTCTCAAGGTGTTGGGGGAGCAGTACTCATTAATGACACAATTTATACCGGCTCCAATTTTATTGCAGGTGAAATTGGGCATATGAGTATCAATAAAAACGGGCCAATTTGCCGTTGTGGAAACAGAGGGTGTCTGGAAACGTATATTGGAGTCGATGTGCTTATCCGGCAGTTTGAGGAGCAGAAGAAAATATCGGGGACCGGAGTTCGAGAGAAGTTTAAAAAACTGATGGCCCTTTATATTGAAGGAGACGAGACAGCTGTTGAAACAGTTGAAGATATGTTGACATTCATGGATCAGGGAATTGCCAATATCACCAATATCTACAATCCCGATTTCATCATTATTGGAGGGATGGGTTGCGAATTTCCCAAATCCATTTTTGACCGATTAAACGAAAGGATCAAAACCAAGGCGTTAACGCCAGCAGGAGATAATGTTTTAATTATACCGCCATCTGTTGATGAGGCCTTAACAACTTTACAAGGCAGCACTATTGAAGCAATGGATGAATATGTGAGACGAGTAATTGTCTAAAAAAGCTATATTTTGCAGAATTTTTGAAAAGAATTTCATGATCTGTGTTAATGAAAAGAACGGTTATCAAAATGAAGGCATTTAGTGTATAATACCCTGGCGGTAGCGGTAAGCATACCTGAAATGCAACTTTATATTTTAATGATTATAGAAAGGATGATTAGAACATGGGCGTAAGCATGGAAAACATTAAGGAATTAAGAACAAAAACAGGGGCAGGCGTTTTGGATTGCAAAAAGGCTCTCGTGGAAAGCGATGGAGACATAGAAGAGGCCATCAGCTTTTTAAGAAAAAAGGGACTTGCAAAGGCCGCTAAAAAGAGTGGTAGATCCACTACGGAAGGTCTTGTCATCAGTAACAAAAAAGAGGAAGGCAAAGATATCTTTATGTTGGCAGTTATGTGCGAAACGGATTTTGTTGCCAGAACCGATGAATTTAAAGCATTTGCTGAGTCAGTAACTGGGAACACAGAGCAAGATGTTACTGAAACTAACAAAGCCCTGGCTGTACCTGAGGAAGTTGTTGAAAAGCACCAAGAAGAGGTTACACAGGCAGTTGCCAAGATCGGAGAGAACATTCAACTTGGTGATTATGCCAAATTTACATTAAGCGGTAATGGAAAAATCTACGATTATACCCATTTTACAGGTAAAATTGGAGTTGCCGTTGAGATACTTTGTGATCAGGTTAGTGAAAGACTTGATGAACTGGGTAAAAATATTTGTTTACACATCGCTGCGTTTTCACCGGATTTTGTTTCCGGAGATGACATTGATGAGGATAATGAAACGGCGAAAACCGAGATCTACACCGAACAGATGAAAGAATCAGGTAAACCGGAAAAGATCATTGCCAATATAGTAGAAGGTAAGATCAGAAAATTTAAAGAGGAAAGATGTTTGCTAAGCCAGGGTTTTGCATTGGATGAAAGCAAAACAGTACAAGAGCTAGTTGATGAATGTTCCAAGGAAATGGGAGAGCCCATCACCGTGAAAAGGTTCGCGAGGGTTTCAATAGGAGACTAATTTCGCTAAAGATATAGATGGACGTTTGTTCGTGGGTATTTGCTCATGATAAACGTCCTCTTTTTTTTAAAGGGGATGAAAATATGTACCAAAGGGTCCTTCTAAAGTTATCAGGTGAGGCATTGTCAGGAGAAGGCAGTAAGGGTTTCAGCGAAGAAAGCATTCGCTACTTGACAGAGGAAATCAAGGGAGTTTTTGAAAAAAAGGTGTCCATGGGCATTGTTGTTGGTGCAGGAAATCTTTTTCGAGGCAGGGAACTGGAGCAAATCGAACCCAAAATGGCCGATCAAATAGGATTGTTGGGTACTAATATCAACGCCATTTACTTAAAGGCCTCTTTGGAAGAAAAAGGGATGACTTGCAGGGTATTTTCTCAAGTTGTTAATTTGCAATCTGCTGAAAAGATTAATTATGACAGAGTAGACGATGCATTAGATCAAGGGGAGATTGTTATTTTTGGGGGCGGAACCAGTAATCCGTTTTTCACAACGGATACAGCAGCTGCATTAAGGGCTGTGGAGATGAAGGCTCAAATTATCATTAAAGCCACAAAGGTTGATGGAGTCTTTTCCTCGGATCCTCGACGCGATCCAACGGCAACAAAATTCGATCAACTTACCTTTTCTGAGGCAATAGAAAAGAATTTAAGGATTATGGATGTTGAATCCTTTTCCATTTGCCGCAGATACAACATGCCCGTACAGGTGATGGATTTCTTTAAGCCCGGAAATCTTTTAAAAGCGATAATGGGGGAGAAAATTGGAACAAAATGCACACATTAGAAAAGGTCTTTTTATTTCTCTGGAAGGACTGGATGGTTGTGGTAAAACAACTCAAATAAAAGCTCTTCGACGGGCTTTTCAAAGCGAAGGAAAAGAAGTGATTGATTTTCGTGAACCCGGTTGCACCCATTTGGGTGAGCAGCTCAGGGAAATTGTACTCCATTCTGATTCGGATATTGGAGAGCGGGCCGAATTATTGATTTATCTTTCATCAAGGGCTCAAGTAACGGATGAAATCGTTATACCGGCGCTCAAGGCGGGGAAAGTTGTAATCGCTGACAGATATGCCGATTCCAGTGTTGCTTATCAGGGGTTTGGACGTGCTATAGGCGCAGAAAAGGTTAGATCTTTAAACGATTTTGCCATAAAAAATACCTATCCGGACATCACTTTTTTATTGGAGATTTCAGTGAGTGAAGCCTTGAAAAGACTTGAAAATAAACCTTTAGACCGTCTTGAAAAAGAAAGGGGTACTTTTTTTCAAAGGGTTCATGAAGGATATGAATGGCTGTATCAACAAAATCCCCAACGGTTTGTTAAAATATATGGAGAACTCGAACCACAAGAAGTTGGCCAACAAATCCTGAAAGTACTTAAGGAAAGGGGATTTTTGGGAAAATGATAAAACAGGCAAGGTTGTCAAAGCACATATCCAGAAGAATTTCCAACGGTCATCCCTATATCTATCAAAATGAGATTGACAATATTAAAGGTGAAATAGAAAAGGGTGAGATTGTTGATGTTTTCACTTTCTCAGGTCAATTTGTTGGTAAAGGTTATTACAATTCTGATTCTAAGATCATTATCCGGTTGATCACTCGATCAAACGAAAAAATAGATGGCAACTTCATAGATAAGAAGCTCAAAGCCGCTTTGGCATATCGAAATAAATTTTTATCCCAAGAACAAACTTACAGGCTTTTCAATGGTCTTTCAGATGGCATAAGCGGAATATCCTGTGACCGCTTTGATGATCTTTATTGTGTTTCCTCCTCCACTGCCGGGGGTGACAGATTGTTAAACTGGTTCATTGACAGCTTGGTTAAAATGGGTGCCCCCCGGATTATCATTAGAAATACCGCATCCGGTAGAAAAAAGGAAAGAATTGACACGTACATTCAACCGGTTAAAGGAGATATCAATCACACGCATTCTTTTGAAATTAATGGGATTCACTATTCTGTGGACCCCTTTTCCCAAGAGGACCCCTTTTTCTATTTGGAGCAAAGAGAAAACGCCGTTCACTTTTCACAAATTGCTAAAAAAGTTTTCCCCTATCAGACTCTTAAGGTCTACGATTTTTTTTCAGGGTATGGACAATTCGGATTAAATCTTTTAAAAGCGGGTTTTAAAACCGTTGAATTTGTAGAAAGCAATGGACTTTACGGTCCACTGATCAACAAATCTGCGCAAGGTTTCCAATTGGAAGATTTTACCTTCAATGCTTGTAATGCCTTTGACTACATTCATCGAATGGATATCGAAAATGACAAAGCCGACCTGATTATTTTGGATCCTCCGCCTTTTACGGATTCAAGAAAAAAGAAGGGAAGGGCGTTAAACGCCTATAAGGAAATCAACCTGCGAGCACTGAAGATACTGAAAAAAGGAGGCTTGTTGGCAACCGGATGTCCTTCTCAAAACGTATCACGAGAGGATCTGGAAATGATGTTTTATTCCATTGCCTCTGATATCAAACACGAAATAAATATTGTGTATCGAGGATCCCAACCTATGGACTTTCCGGTAAAAATCAATGTTTTTGAAACGGACTTTTTAAAATTTTTCGTTTTAATGAAAGGTGAAAGTCTTTGATAGAGATTCAAGATCTTCGGTTTAGTTATCAAGAACAGTCTATTTTGGAAGGTATCAATTTAGAAATCAAACATGGAGAATTCTGTGCGGTTATTGGTGGTAACGGTAGCGGTAAAAGCACGTTGCTGAAGCTCATCGAAGGTTTGTTGTTACCTTCTTCCGGAAAGATAACCGTTTTTGGTATGGATACGCAAAAAGAAGACTTGATCCTTGAGATCAGAAAGAAGATTGGTTTTGTTTTTCAAAATCCCGAAAACCAGATAATTGCCTCAACAGTTTTGGAGGATGTTTGTTTCGGAATGGAAAATTTAGCTTTTTCCAGGGAAATGATGACGAAAAGGTTGGAAAGAATATTGACTTTTACCGGGTTGAAGGGACTGGAAAACAAAAATCCCTTAATGTTGTCTGGCGGGCAAAAGCAGCGTTTAGCCATCGCTTCGTCTATTGTCACCGATCCCGAAATATTGTTGTTGGATGAGCCCCTCTCCATGCTTGATCCTGAAGGACAACGGGATGTGTTCAAGCTAATTGTTGATTTTCACAAATCAAACAAAACAGTTTTGTTGGTCACCCATGATATGACAGTTGCTTCAAAAACAAATCGAATTATCTTTCTGAGGAACGGGAAAGTTGAACTGAGCGGGAAAACCGCACAAATATTACCAAAATTAGTTAAATACGAGGAATTAAACAACTAATGAAGAAAAAAACGCGAGTGAAACGATGATCGTCTTTGATCAGTGCAGTTATCAGTATTCAAAAAAAACACCACTGGAAACCACTGCGATTAAAGCAGTGAATTTAAAACTTGAAAAAGCCCGACTAACTGCTTTGATGGGTAGGACTGGTTCCGGAAAGACAACACTTGCCAATTTGGCTGCAGGTTTATTAGACCCTGTAGAAGGAAGCGTTTTTGTTGATGATTTCGACACCCGTGAAAAAAGAAATCGTTTAAAGATATCCCAAAAGGTTGGATTGGTTTTTCAGTATCCTGAAACCCAGTTTTTTTGTCCCACAGTGGGTGAAGAAATTGAATTTGCTTTGAAAAATTTCAACATCGAAAACCCTAATCGTATGTTAACAAAACAGGCCTTGGAAAATGTGGGCCTCAATGAGTCTTATATCGATCGAAACCCCTTCAAATTATCCGGTGGGGAGCAGCGCCTGGTGGCCATTGCAAGTATCATTGGTTGGGAGCCTGATTATCTTTTTTTTGATGAACCCACTGCTGGACTGGATGCCCTTTCAAAAAAACATGTTCTGTCTGTAATTAAACAACTGGAAAAATTTGGGAAAGGTGTTTATATGATTACTCATGACACCAAATTGGTAAAAGGTGAAATGAAGAGACTGGTGGTTCTATGTGAAGGCAAGCTTTATTATGATGGTGATGTACAGCCTTTTTTTGAAGACCCTCAAAATATGAAAGAAACGGGGATATTTGAAATCTTTTAATACGAGAACCGAAAAAATTTGTCTTCCGCTTAAAAATCCTGTATAATTGTATTGTCTGAGAGACTTGGGGGGGACTATGAAAGAAAACTACACAAAGATAATTACTATTATATTTATTTTAATTTCCATTTTGTTTATAGCATCTTGCGCTCCTGAATCCGAGATAAACCCACCGGATACTTCAATTGAGCAAATGCAACCTGTTTATGGTCAATCCGGAATCAGGCTGGTACTTTCCGGTATCGATGATAAAACCCCCGTTGAAAAATTAACTTATCAATATGCATTTTATATCAAAAACGATAATGAGGACGAAGATACTGACGAGGAGCAACTATTTCTCGAGGGCAACTCCGAAAGTAATGAACTCTTTATTGATTCCTTAGAATTTGAAGAAGGAGAATACCTGATCAAAATAGCCGCTGTTAACGAATTTGGTTTGGCGGATAAAACGCCTGCGGAGGGAACGTTTCAAGTGGATTTGACACCACCGGAGATGCCTGTTATAAACTATCAAATCATCTCAGGAGAAGTCAATTTAAGTTTTATCAATAAAAACACTTCGGATATCGCCGGTTATGAGATGCTATTATCCAATTCAGTTGATTCAAAGGCCTTTTCAAGCACCCAAGATAGCTTTACTTTTAAGGCGGATAAAGGCGATCATTATGAAATAGCCGTAAAGGCATATGATAATGCCGGTAATAGTTCACAAGAAAACCAACTTTTAATCGACACCACGATTGACGAAGCGCCGCGTTTAAAAAACTCCCTTCCGGAGTTTTTAGGCAATGGCGATACTCATATACCCATTTCTTTTTTTGATGATTGGTCAAAGCATGAAGAAATAACCGTTCAAGCAACTTTTAACGGCAAAGAAATGGTATTGGATGATGAAGGACTGGATGTTGATGTTTCTATGATGAACGAAGGGACTCACACGCTTCATCTGCGTTTGATGGATGATAACGATAATATGCGGGAAATTACAAAGGATATATTTATTGATTTAACTCCACCACAAATTCCCTTTGATTGCACCTTTAAAGATCAGGGGCAGGGTTTTCTCATCTCCTGGGATGCTGAAAGGGAAGAAATGGAAACCTTTAAGATTTACGGATTTAATAAAGAAGAGGATATTACGCTTTTAGGTACAGTGGACGGTAAGGCCTTCAGTACCCCCGAAAGGTATCTTCATTATGTGATCACATCTGTTGACAAAGCTGGAAACGAAAGCTCGCCATCTTACCCTATAAGAACCTATAATGAACAATACCGCCCGATCACCTCTTCAGATTTGAGTGATATTCGGGAAAACACCTTGTTGACATCGCTTTATTCACCATATATTATTGATAAAACGATTCAGATTATGCCTGGAATTTTGTTGGGAATAGAAAAAGGGGTAGAGTTGATCTTTACTGAAAATGGCTTTTTGCAGGTGGAGGGTCAAATCTTGAGCATACCTTCCAAATCGCCAAAAGAAAGAACGATTACTATCAACTTTGATGAGACCAATAACGAGAGTTCTCATTTACCTCTTATTCAAATTAACGGGGGTTCAGTATGGTTGAATGAATCCAAAGTGTTTGGAAACAAGTTACCTTTGACTTTGTTTGAAGTTAATAACGGAGGAGAATTTAGGGCACAAACGATTTCTGTCTTCGATGTTGATACGGTTATTAACAGCGTTGATGCAGATATAGTTGTTCTTGATGACAGTAATGTACAAGCTACAGTTTTTGCGACAGGTTCGAGTGCTAAGTCTTTCCGTATAAGTGGATCAAAATTGACAGTTGTTGAAGGAATGAACATCACAAACATTCAGCAACTTGAGATAAACGATTCAACCATAGAGTCAACTCAAACTGCTTTAAACTTGAACGGCTTTACAAATGCCGTTATGAACGATAGCACCATAAGTGGCGCAAACACCTTTGTTATCAACAAACTTTCCGCAGTGGATGCCAAATCAGTTAAAGTATACGCCTCAAACGATGCCATCCTTTTACACGGAGCTTCAACACTAAACTTAAGAGATGTAACGGTGTCAGCTTCCAACACCGGCATTTTTGTTGATCGAAGCGCGTATCTTTGTGCCATTGAAAGTATTATTAAGGATTCAAAAACCGGGTTAAATATCCTAAATCCCAACGTTTATTTTAATAAATTGGTATTAACCGGAAACCATTTTGCCGTTAAGGGAAAAACTAACGAACAGTGGTTGGAGAACGGATTAGAATTTATTGGCAACGAAATTGATATGATCGAATAACACCCATGTATGTCAATGAAAACAGCGAAGATTTTGCAACTTTCCAAGACTTTCTTAAAAAACTTTCAATAAAAATATGCTCTCCTCATGAATCAAACAGAGTGAATCATGCTTCTGTATTATTGTTATGGAATAGCAAGCCTCCTAAACGTGTGAAGCGATTCGTTGAAATTGGATGTGGGAGTGGATTTGTTTCATTTGGGTTGGCAAAGCTATACGGTTTAAATGGAATAGGAATTGATATTCAAAATGATCTCAAGAAAAGTTTTGAAGAAGGCGCTACCTTGAACGATGTAGAAGATCAAGTTGAATTTTTAGGGATGGATATCTCCAATACAAGACAACAATTCAAACCAGAAAGTTATGATATGTGTGTTTTCAACCCACCTCATTATGTTTCCGGTAGAGGAGAACGGGTAAGGGATAAAATTCGAGAATTATCCAGAACCGGTGATGATTCACTTTTTGAGTGTTATTCTAATTCAATTTCTTATTTGTTGAAAACAAGGGGAATGTTTTCTTGCGTGATTGCGCCTAATAATCTTGAAGAATGGATGTTTACCTTTTTGCATCAACAATTATATGTGAAAGAAGTGATACCGGTTTATGGTAATCCCCATAATGATGCCCAATTATTACTGATTAAGGGAATTAAGAATTCAAAAAGTAGTTTTGTCAAATTTAAGCCGGCTGTGTTTTTAAAGTAGACGCTTCTTTTTCCAATCGGTCCCAGAAGATTTTAATAAATGCATTAATGAGTACTTTCTCATCTACCAAATCTGCAAATCTGTCTTGAAAGATCAATTCTCCTATCTTTTTGGATTCTTCTTTAAGCTTCTCGGATAAAATTTGTTCAAAAGTGTCAAACTCAAGTGCATCCACCCAACTGAAAAAATCTTCCATTTCAATCTCCATAAATGATTTAAACCAAATGCTTCGCCAATCGTATTTCACCGTTTTAACGCAATCAAAAAATTCTGGAATCAAGAAACTGTAAAGCATATTCTTAATCTCACCGGCATAAGTATACACTTTCATATCCTGGCTTCTTTTTCTGGCTACTTTTTGTACGGTGTATGAAGATTCCTCAGAAACCGTCAACCTTAATTTATCAGATGATTCCAACAGGGAATCCATCACTTCATCATCCACTTTGATATTCTCAGGGTATTGGGGTCGGAGAACAAATCTCTTGGCTGCATCTGCAAAACGACCGGCGATACCCACACCTTTACCAAGCCACATGGGTTTTACACCTTTTTCAGTGGGTATTACCTGCAATATCTTTTTAAAAGGATCAGATTGAACCACTTTCCATGCCTTTCCAGCTAAGATGAAACGTTGGGAAAAGTTTCCTCCCTCCAATTTTTGTTGGGAGGAGATTGTGGCGTAGTGAATCTGACCGATTTCTTTCTTGCCGTGTAGGACTTGATACGTTTTTCCGGCGTCAAAAACACTGACAAATTCACCAATGGCAGATCCACTGAACAGGTTGTTGCCCTTGGGACCCATTCGGATTTCTTCGCCCCTGACTGAGAGATACCCCTCTTTGTTCATGGATTGAAGCAGAGTGCTAAGTTCCTGATGGCCGATCCCCTTGAAACTGTAAGCGTTTTTAAGGATAGATAAATCGCTGAAATGGATGACCCCTTTAGAAAGGGTCATTGCAATAATCTGATGGGCGAGAATCTGGGGATAAAAGTCGATCATGTCGATGGGTTCCACCGTATTATCTTTGAGTAATTGTATATTGGCGAATAAATGGAGATGTTCGTTTAAGAGTTTTTTCTCGTTTTCCAGTTCCGTGTTGACATAAATTAAGGATTTGGCAATGCCCGTCTTCCTACCAGCCCTTCCCAACCTTTGCATAAAGGATGCAGCGGATTTGGGAACGGAATAAAAAAACACGTAAGATACATCCCCGATATCGATTCCCATTTCAAGAGTAGTTGTTGCGATCATCAACTTAAAATCGGGATTGTTTTTAAAGGTATCTTCCATTTCTTCTCGGATATGTTTTCCGATGGAACCATGATGCAACAAACATCTAAGTCCTTTTCTGACAAAAAAGTGATTGAGTATTTCCGCCTCCTGTTTACTGGCCGTGAAAATAATTCCCTTTCCCTTTGTAGCAAGCATTCGGTTCACATCAGTCAGTAATTGTTCCAAAGATTTTTTTCTGATCATGAGCATTTTTTTTCCGCTTTTGGAGTCGTCTACATGAACCGTTTCCCTTTGGCTTCCGCCTTGAATCCATTGTAATACATCATCGGGGTTTCCAATGGTGGCACTCATGGCGATTTTTTGAAGATCGTATTGGCTAATAGCGTTGAGCCTTTCTATAAGAGAAGCCAGTTGTGCCCCTCTGGGGCCGTTAATCAATGCATGTAGTTCATCAATTAGTATAAACCGTAGGTTTTTAAAAAAACGATCATGGTCAATTTTACCGGAAATAAGCATGCCTTCAATGGATTCGGGTGTTGTGATGATTATGGAAGCAGACTGCAATGCCTCTTTCTTTTCAGCCGCTGATACATCTCCATGCCAACAATAAGTTCTGAGTCCGGTTCTGGCCGTTAATTTTTTTATTCTTGAATATATATCGTTGATCAGAGCCTTCAGTGGAGCACAGTAAAGCATCACAGGTGTCTGAGAATTGAAAAGTTTTTCGTTCTCCATTAGCAGCGATAAAACGGGCAAAAGTGCAGCTTCTGTTTTTCCGGATGCTGTACCGGCTGTTAACAATGCGTTTTTCCCTTCTCTGATCTCGCTGTAAGCATTATTTTGCAGTGATCTTAAGCCTCTCCATCCCATATCTTTGAAAAGTGTTTTTGCAATGTGATGATCAACGGTTTGTTGCGTCATAATTATTCAACCTCCAGCGGTTCAAGATAAATGGTTATATCTTCAACTTCTCCTATAGGTGTTTCGGGTTTTGGATGCTGATCAACAACCAAGCCTTCACCAACGATTGTCAGCTGTTCTGTGTCTATAGATAATGTTTCAAGCACATCGTACACGTCTTTTTTTGTGAAATTGGTTAAATCGGGAAACTTCCAAGATTGTACTAAGATGTTCTCTGTGTTTTTGGCAGTTGGCCTGGTAATGATGTCAATAATTTGTTCAACGACTTCTTTGAAAGCGGGTGCGGCAACATCTCCACCATAATAGACTTCCCCTTTGGGTTCATCCAGGGAAATAAGCATGGTATAAACGGGATTGTCTGCTGGGAAAAAACCCACAAAGCTTGATACATACAATTCATGGGAATATCCAATCCCCGGGATGGCTTTTTGAGCTGTTCCGGTCTTTGCGGCAATAGGCAGCCCTTTAACCTTTGCCTGTTTACCCGATCCCGATTCCACCGTTTCGATCATCATTTCAGTAATCATTCTCGCCACATCCTGCTGATATACTCTATGAATGTTTTCATCATTTTGTCTGTTTCTTAATATCGATGGAGCAATATAAACGCCTTCATTAGCAATAGTGTTGACAGCGGCGATTAATTGAATAGCCGTTACAGCAATTCCCTGGCCGATAGACATTTGAATACCGGTTAGCATATTCCAGGTACTGGGTTCATGTATGATACCGCTGACTTCACCTGGCATTTCTATACCGGTTTTTTCTCCAAAACCCAATTCCTTGAATTCGTTGTAATAGGCCCAATTCCCCATCTCTTCAAGAAAATTCAAAGCAATTTCAATGGTTGCCACATTACAAGAATTTGCCAAAGCCTCTTTTGTATTGATTTCACCGTGAACATGCGTGTCGTTAATAATGGTTGGCAAAGAGGGATAAGGTTTGATTTTTCCTTTACAATCAAATGTATCCTCTGGAGTTAGTAAATTGTATTTTAATGCCGAGGCAAATGCAAAGGGCTTCATGGCAGAACCAGCTTCAAAAACACTCATAATCGGGGCTTCCCAACCCAACGTACTGTACATGGCGGCAATTTTACCCGTCTGTGTTTCCATGATAATACCTTGAGCTGATTCTGCGTTAAATTCTTGTCTGGCGCCTTCCAAAGCCTCTTGTAAAATATCTTGAAGGCGAAGGTCGATAGACAATTGTATCGGTTTTCCGTCTTCAGGTTCTTTAATACCGGTTATATCACCCAAACGGTTGTAACGATCAAATCTTTCGTAACTAATTTCTCCTGCACTGATAGGTGAAAGTCTTTGATCAAATTGCTTTTCTATTCCGTTAATGCCGCTTCCAAAAGAATCTGTTTTACCGATGATTTGTCGCATATTGGGATACAAAATACTCCGACTGCTAACCGTATCCACAGAAACAAATATGGATAAAGGCTTGTCAATTTGCAACGGTTCTATTTCACTGGACCCAACTCGAATGATACCGGAAGCGTTGAGTTTTTTCTTCATTTCATCAACAGGAATGCCAAAAATTTCCTCTATTTGATTCAGAACGGTTTCTTCGCTCGTTCTGCCAATTTCAAGGACTCTTTTGAAATATGGAACATCGAAATAATAATAAATTTTTTGATGATTATTAACTAAAGGGATTCCGTTGGAATCGTAGATGATGCCCCTGGAGGGATATATGGAGAATTTTCTTTCAGATAGGGATTGAGTATCCTCTCCGATAGAAGAAAGAAACAATCCCCTTGCCAAAAGAACAATAAATAAGATTAAAAAAACAAACGTAAGGAAATGTACGCGCTTTTCATTCACTTTTCAGCTTTTTTCTGATTCAAAAT
>CAZVPY010000022.1:0-16073 GCA_964629135.1 uncultured Thermotogaceae bacterium
GTTCCTATAGAATCATTCATCTCTGAAGTTTTATCTATAAACCCATCTCCGGTTGCAATTTCATTTTTATTTGTAACTCTTCCACGAAGTGTAATCTTGGATTCGTTACTTGTATCTCCTTTACCCGCACGTCTAAGTTGTAAAAGTTTTGTTGTAGGATCGTATGTACCGTCAATAACAGTATATTCCGGATCACCAACAACAACTCTCTCTTCACTTGAAACAGCTCCAAATTTAACGGTACCAGTTTTAACCTTGTTTGCATCAAAAACTCCACCAAATTCTAAATCAATATCTAAGGAGTAATTAGGAACTACTGCCGGGTCAAATGGGGCATATACAGAATCAATGGTAGCTACGCCATTCGCATTCCAAACTGTCCCCAATTCCGGCTGAGAAAAAACTCCACACCCGCTTAGTGCAAAAATCAAAACTGAAAGTGTTACCATGGCTAATAATATCTTTTTCACAATGTGCACCTCCAAATAAAATTATAATTCTATCAATGTAAATTATATCACAATTAGCGTTTTATAAAGAAAAAATGGTTTATTGTTTATTTCTTTTCAGATATTTTCTTAAACCTTTTGAGATTTTCTGATAACGGATGGCATTATCGTATTCTTCGTTCTTTTTGGCTTTTTCAACTTTTAAGTCGTAGAATATGATTTGGGTTTCTATGATTGTTTTTTTGATTCTTTTTTCGGTAAAGAGATCGTGTTCAAACATGTTTTCTAAGATCAAGTGGGGCATGAGTAAGATGAGAATGATGTTATCGTCTCCTTTGAAGTTTCGAGGAGGTTTGTCATCAAATAAATTGGCTCTTTCAACAAGGCTTTTCATATGTGTTTTGCTCAGTTCAACAGAATCATAAGTGATCATTTCGCTTAAACAAAAATCACAATAGGCGATTTCTTTTTCAAAACCGTCATCGTGTATCTTTTGGATTCTTCTTGCCTCTCTTTTCCCACAGCGCGTACACTTAATCGTCATCATCCTCCCATTTCAGGCCGTTGTAACGGTTCATGATGGTGTCAAAATCTTCATGAATAATCTCTTTCATGGCTTTGGCTGTTTGTTCCAATGCCCATTCAAGTTTCTCATGCTCTTCTTCACGAAATTTGGACAGAACAAAATCCGGTAGAGACGGGATTGTTTTGGGGCCAATACCTATTTTAACACGTTTTATTTCATTTGTTCCAAGCTCTTGGATGATGTTTTTCATACCCTTTTGACCACCGGCTGAACCACTTTTCCTCAGTCTGATACGTCCAAGTTCTAAGGAAACATCATCGTAAATGATGATAAGCTCTTCTGTTTCAAGCCCTGTTTTTTGGACAAATTCTCTTACTGCCATTCCGCTTAAGTTCATGTATGTCATGGGTTTCAGTAAGTAAACTCTTACGTCTTCCATTATACATTGGTACAATTGATAGTTCTTTTTATTCTCTTCCTTCTGTATAATAGCGTAGCGTCTAATAAATTCATCCAACGATAAAAAGCCCGCATTATGCCTTGTGGAGACATATTGCGGGCCAGGATTTCCTAATCCTATCATTGCAATTCTTTTCATAAGTCGTGATTATTCTTTTGTTTCTTCTTCGGTTTCCTCTCCGATAACTTCCGGTTCCATACTTTCTTCTTCCAATTCTTCTGTTTCTTCTTCTTCAACAGGAATGGTTCTTGGTTCAAGTACGGATACGATATATTCCTCTGGGTCTATATGGGATTTAACACCTTCCATCAGAGGCAGATCTTTCATCTGGATAAATTCTCCTACATCCAAATCAGAGATGTCCAATTCGATGTACTCCGGAATGTCCTTTGGCAATGCTTCTATTGGGATTGAATCATAATGATGTTCCAGAACCCCTCCATGCTCAATTCCTTTAGGCTCATTGATAAAGTGTATGGGAACTTCTATATTCATAACATGTCCCGCAGATGGTACGTAGAAATCAATGTGGATGGGTTTGTCGTTAACTACATGCCTTTGTACTGTTTTAAGATACGTCAATATTTCTTCCACATTTCCCTCTTCATTTTTTATCTGAAGCGTTACAGGTGTTGTGTTTGAAATTTTGTGAATCACTGAATCAAAGGTTGCGAAATCCACTTCAAAGGTTCTTGATTCAAAATCCGGACCATATGCAACAACCGGTATGAAACCGTCAACCCTAACTTTTCTTGAACCGGATGTCTTCACACGGTTTCTTTCATTTACTTCCATTGCGAATTTTCTCATCTTTCCTATTCCTCCTTAGATTTATCGTACAAATGTACATTTTTATTTAAATAATATGCTGACTGATAGGTTTTTCCTCACCCTTAAAACCGCTTCTCCCAATAACCTGGACAAATCAAGAACTGTAAACATTTCGGGTAATTCGTCATGGGGAATGGTATTGGTAATTAGCACCTTTTTGATCAGTGAACGCTCAAGACGATTGACTGCATCGCCTGACAGTATACCATGAGTTGCACAAGCGATAACATCTTTTGCCCCTTTTGCCTTGAGAGCCTCTGCGGCACCCACAAGCGATCCTCCTGTGTCTATTATATCATCAAAAAGGATAGCATGTTTACCCTCCACTTCTCCTACTACGTTTACGATTTCGGCTACGTTATCCCTGGGTCTTCGTTTATCGAGTATGGCCAAAGCCATTTTCATCTTTTCAGCCAGTCTTCTTGCTCTTTTGACACCGCCTACATCCGGAGATACCACAACAAAATCGTCTTCATTAAAGGATTCCATTTGCTGGAAATATTTGATAAAAACCGGGAATGATTGTAGATTATCCAGAGGAATATCAAAAAAACCTTGAATTTGCTCTGCGTGTAGGTCTAATGTGATAACCCGGTTCGCTCCGGCTTTGGTAATGAGATTTGAGACAAGTTTAGCAGTAATCGGATCTCTTCCCTTCGCCTTTCTGTCTTGTCTGGCATATCCGAAATAAGGAATGATTACTGAGATGGAATTGGCAGAAGCCCTTTTAAAGGCATCGATCATAACCAATAATTCCATCAAATTATCATTCACTGGATCACAAGTTGATTGCATGACAAAAACATCGTGTCCTCTTACGGTTTCAGCAATTCGAATATTTACTTCTCCATCGGAGAATCTTGATAATTCCATTTCACCCAGTCTGATGTTCATGTAGTCTGACATTCTCTTGGCGAGCTTCGGATTTGAACTGCCGGAGAATAATTTCATGATGGGACGACTGAAAGGCATATGATCACCCTTCCTTTTCTTTTTTATATTTGTTTTTCAATTCTGCAGCCCGGTTTTCTTTGTTACTCTGTTTTGCCCTGGCTATTGCCAACGTGTCTTCAGGGACATTACGAACAATCACTGAACCGGCTCCAACAATAGATCCCTTTCCAATCCTTACGGGGGCCACCAAAGATGTATTGGACCCGATAAAGGCTTCTTTCTCAATAAGTGTTTTATTCTTGCTAAAACCGTTGTAATTACAGGTAATCGTCCCTGCTCCGATATTTACATCTTCCTCTATTGTGGTATCTCCAAGATAGGACAAATGTTGAGCCTTGGAACCTTTTCCAACCGTTGTTTTCTTCGTTTCAACGAAATCTCCAATCTTCACGTTGTCTTCAAGGACTGTGTTTTCCCTTAATCGGGCAAATGGGCCGATTTTTACATTATTTTTACTTTGCACACCTGATAAATGCGATCGTTCAACGATATTATTTTCTCCAATAATACTGTCTTCTATTTGTGTCATGGGGCCAATTGTACAACCTCTGCCAATAGTTGTTTTTCCCTTTAAAATTGTCATGGGTTCAATAATACAGTCAGGTTCAATGGTAACTTTCGGGTCGATATAAACCTGATCAGGATCAATCATAGTCACGCCATTTATCATATGATTTTTGTTAATTCGTTCTCTGGCAACTTTTTCCAAAATGGATAATTGATAGCGGTTGTTGATGCCACTGACTTCATGATGATCCTCTGTCACAACGGATATGGCCTTTCCTCCGTTTTGATCAATCCATTCAACAATATCCGTGAGATAATATTCTCCTTGCTGATTATTGTTATTCAATTGATTCAAACTCTTGCTCAACCACGAGGCCTTGACCAGGTACATTCCCGAATTGATTTCTTTAATAGCCAGCTCCTCTTCGGTTGCGTCTTTGTGTTCTACAATCTTTTTGATGAAGCCTTCTCGGTCTTTGATAATCCTTCCATAACCGGTGGGATTCTTTTTTTCCACCGTTAAAACAGCGATATCGGTGTCTCTCTTTTTGTCTTCATGCAACATCTTTTGAAGAGTTTCACTTTTGATCAATGGTACATCACCACACAGGATGTAAACCGGTTCATTTTCATCTAAGCACTCAATAGCAGGCATCGCCATTTTTACGGCGTGTCCGGTTCCAAGACGTTCTTTCTGATAAAACACCTGAACTTCTATTTCCTTTTCCAATGACCATTGCTTTAAAAACTCTTCCACTCCAGGCATATTTTCACCAATAACAACTGCGATTTTATCACAATGTTTGTCTTCTATCAAGTTTTCATAACTGTCCAACACCCATTCCAATAACGGATGAGACACAAGACGATGCATAACTTTCGGTTGGCTTGATTTCATGCGTGTTCCCATTCCGGCGGCCAAGATTATCCCAAGCATTTTTTTCCCCCTTTATCAATTCATTTCCAAAAATTTCTTTAAGGCATCCTTTATCAATTGCTGAACTGTATAATCTTCCTTTTTTTCCATCAGTTCTCTTAACACTTGTCGGGATTTACCTGATGAGTACCCCAGTGCTTCCAGTCCTTCCAATGATTCCTGAAAAAGTTTGAGGTTTTTGATCTTGACTTCGTTTTCTTCTGTTTTCTCAATTTTCAGATTCTCAGAAATATCCTTCATCTTTGATTTCAATTCCAAGACTAATCTTTCCGCTGTCTTTTTTCCAACACCCGGTAAACTTTTCAAGAAGGCTGTATCATTAAAACTGATCGCCTCTATGATTTCAACAGATTCTGCAGACGAAAGTATTTTAATGACCGATTTGGAACCCAAACCACTGACACTGCGAAGCAGATTAAACAACTTCCGTTTTTCTTCTGTTTTAAAGCCGTAGAGTCTGAATTCGTCTTCTCCCGGCACCATAACCACGTAGGCTTTACAGTGTTCATCCTCGCAGTTATAAAGTTCGTTGTCTGTGTATAAATCGTACCCTATGTTGTTGACTTCCAGTACAATTCTGTTGTCTTCATTTTTTGCGGTTACAATTCCTTTTAAGTAATTATACATTTATTACTCCTTCGATTATGCATGTGGATTCGAATCGATCATTTTACGATTCCCACTTCATAAGGTTTTACAATACTAACCCTATCAATTCTTCATTATGAAACATCACTTTAAATGTTTTTCTCCCAAAACCCACCCCGTCTGCTTCGCATCCACCCCTCCAGGGAGGGGATTCTGGAGTTTATTGAAAAAGAAGAGATTCACTTGTGGAATAGTTGGTACTAGCATTGATACCACAAAAAAAGCTTTTAAAATTTAAATAGTTTTTTAGAAAATGCAAATAAACTTCGAACTCAAAAATCCCCTCCTCGGAGGGGTGGCAGCGATAGCTGACGGGGTGGGTTTTGGAATATTCTCACAAAAAAGTGTCCATTAAAGAATAATCCTCCTACATCTAGCCTGCCATTCCAAGTAGGAATTTTCGCTTGAAAATCAAATATACAACAAATACCAGCTTTTTTCAACAAGCTGCAATTCCTTTTTTGCAATTCCAAGAACGGAGTCTCCGGCATGGTACGGGTTTACGGTGATGTTCCAACCCTCTCCGGTTTGGAGTTCAGGGAGTTTAAACCACAGGTCTTCGTTAGTCATGTTAATGGCAATGACAGCGTGTTTCCATGAGTCGATTCCGCGGCCGTCTATGGTAAAGGCGAATGCCCCATTAAGACGATGGATTAGATTGATTCTGGATTCCAATGCTTCTTTTTTTTCGAGTCTGAGAATAGGATGATTTTTCCGGATGGCAATCAACTTTTGATAGTATTCGAATAGATCGTAGTATTTTGCCTTCTGATGCCATTGGATGCTGTTGTAAATATCACCCATATTATACGTGTTGTGATGCATATACTTGCTTCTTGCAAATTCTTCTCCGGAATGAAGAAATACGATTCCTTGAGACAGTATTGTTATGAATGCTGCTAATCGATTCATGAATAACCAATCATTCCAGTTTTTTTCCGGACAGCTTTTTTTAATCTTGTCAAAAAGGGTGAGATTATCATGACAGGATGTATAGACAATCTGCTCACATGGATTATCGGCAATGTTTAAAAGATGATCCTCATACCCGATGGCTCCAAGCATGGAAACTAATACGGTGTCTGACCATCCAATTTGTGAACTGATAAATCCACGTGAGTCATCATCCGGAAATCCTTTGATGGCATTTCTCATTTCATCGTTAAAAACAGCAATTCTGTGCCCCCGTTGAAATCCCTTTGTTGAGCGTTTATCTTCAGGCAGGACTGACAGTCCTCCTGTCCATGGTTCTCCGTAGAGAATTAGTTTTTTTTCTTTGTTGAGCTCTTTATCGATGATCTTCATGGTTTCTGTGTCCATTAATCCCATCAGATCGAATCGAAATCCGTCTACATGATACCATTTTATCCAATGCCTCATTGAATCAATGATGTACTTTCTGATAAACAATCTTTCAGTGGCTACTTCGTTGCCACACCCGGAACCATTGGAAAGATCTCCATAATCACTCCAACGATAGGCATAATCCGGAATGATGTTGTTGAAAATCGATCCTTCCACTTCATAGGTGTGATTATAGACAACATCCAAGATTACACCGATAGAATGTTCATGGAGGGTTTTCACCATTTTTCTAACATCTATGACTCTTGAAAGAGGATCAGCAGGATTAGTAGCATAAGAGCCCTCTGGTACTGTATAGCAAAAGGGATCATATCCCCAATTATAATCAGCAGGATGATCATCGGTAACGGACTTGAAATCTTGAATGGGAAGGATGTGAACATGAGTGACTCCCAATTCTTTTAAGTGATCGAGTCCCACAGAGAGTCCATCATTGATAGTAATTCCCTGCTGGACAAAAGCTTGATAAGTTGCTCTTTGTTTATAGTCAACTGCGGGATCGGATGTAAAATCACGGATATGTGTTTCGTAAAGAATACAATCACAGGGATTTTTAGGGTTTTTAAAATTGTCATTGAAGGATTTTAATCTCCGTTTATCAAGGATTACCGAACGTTTTGAATTTAGAGTAAGTGAATAGGAAAAGGGGTCAATGGTTTCAATAATTCCCCCTTCAAGATTCAGCATATAAGTATATTCTTGCAAATGTAAGTCGCCTTCAACACAACAATGCCAAAACCCACGTTCATCGTAGTCCATTTCGATCTCTTGAATACCAGTTTCGCGGAAAATTTTTAACTTGACCCATTTAGCAAATGGGGAGAATAGTTTAAAACAGGTTTGTTTTTTTTCGACGTTTGGGAAAAAATCAATCCCTCGGACTTTTTCTGCAAAGCAATCAATGATGGTGGTCTTCTTTAGTCTTAGTCGGGATACTTTTTTTGTAGTCGTGACCAATAAGATTTCTGTTTTTTGTCTTAATGCCTTAAGTGATAACTCAGAAGGTAATGATAAATTGTATTCTGTCAAGTCATGTTTTTGTTTTTGATTGATGATTCCGCAAATGATATCTTCTTTTTCGGTCCGGGCAACAAATACAGGATTGTTTTTATCATTTTCATCATCATACTGAACTGTTGCCCTGATTGTTTTGAAATCTGTAAGCTCACACAGCATCAGTTTCATTTTTATCACCATTCCATTCTCTTTTTCTAATCATATCTCTAAAAGGCTTCATCCAAAAAAAGGTTATTAACCAGTTAAAAGCAATGCCCATCGTCATGATGACACCAAATTCTCCCAGGATGGGAGAGCTAGCGAACAATAAACTTGAGAAGGCAATGATGGTAGTAACGGAACTCAGTGTGATTGCCTTACCGGTCTTTAAAAAGACATTTTTAAGATAATCTGGTTTCGTGTTTTTTCCCTCTTCTTCCCTTAATCTACCGATAAGATGAATAGGGGCATCAATGGCCATCCCCATAATTAAGGGCAAGGCCAGTATAGTCATAAAATTTATCTGCATTCCCAACAGGTTGTAAAACCCAAAGAGAAAAATGATGGTCATCCCCAAAACAAGCAAGACGGTGATGGAGTCTGAAAATTTTTTTAACGAAAGCAGAACTGTCATGGCGATAATAATAGATGCCAACAGTACTGCAAATATTATTGACTTAATGACACTGGTCATGACCTTATAATAAATGATGGGATAACCGTAAAAGTCGTGCTCGGTTTTTTTCAACCCTTCAACAAATCCCTTTAGATTATTATCCACCCAAATATCATAAGTGGGTTCCGCATAGATTTTATAGACCATTTCATCATCAATATAGGTACTAAGATACTTTTTTGCCTCATTGGGTAAAACATCACTCTGGAATATAGAATTGATGAAACTGGAAAAATTAGGGCTATTTTGAAACAAGCCATATAAATAATCCAAATCACCGTATACACCAAGCTTTTTAAAGAGAAGTAAGGTAAAGGCATTCTGCGAGGTATTAATTATTTTTTCAATGTTTATTTTAAAGGAATCGAAGTTCTCAAACATCTCTTTGGGAATAAAAGAAGCCAAGGAATTGAGATTGCTCAAATCAGGTGTCCGTTCGTATATGGACTGCTCAGCAACGTAAAGCTTCTTCGGATCGGATATATAAGTAATGATTGAATTGTTAGCGTTTGAGAAAATACCGTGATCTGTAATCTTCTTAAATACTTTCGCGCTTTCTATATCCATGGGTATAGTTTCAGCCGGGGTGTAATTAAAGTTTTCAAAACATTTGTAAGTGAAGAAAAACAACGGAATGAGCGAAATTAGAAGGCTAACAACGATTATTTTCGGTCTCTTCCTTGAACCTTTTACCATCTGTTTAAAAGCACTTTTAGCAGTCTTAATCTTTTTTTCTTTGATGGTCAAATATCGGTAGAAGAAAATCAGCAATGACGGCAAAACTACAATCATAATGAATAAAAATGTAAGGATACCAATTCCTGCCATAACACTTACCCGTTGCAACGCCGGCGAATCAACAAAAATGAGGGACATAAAGGCTGCAATAGTAGTTAGCCCACCAATCAACGTATTGCGTCCGGTATGTTTGACGGCCTTCATAACGGCCTCTTTTGTTAACTCCCGTTTCCTTTTTTTCCCACTTGTGTTGAATTCTTGTACTTGTTCACCTAATTCCTCAGAAATCCTGTGAGATAGATGAATGCCAAAATCAATTCCCAACCCTAACAACAAAGCGATAACGAAGCTGGACATAAAATCCATGCTTTGGAAGATAAACTGAAAAATCCCCACAGACCAAAGGGTACCCATAATCAAGCTTATGAATATTGATAGAGTCGTATACAAATTTCCATAAACGATAAAGAACAATAGTGAAATTGAAGTCAAGGTGATGATTGTAGTGATAGACAAATCTCTGGAAATGACTGCATTAGTATCCAACGCTTGTTGATAAGAGCCGGTCATCCCATACTGATAATCATAGTTTGTTTCAGATAACAGAGTATCGATATCTCCTTCAATTTCTTCCAAAGCACGGGCTGCAAAATCCAAATCCAAAGCGGGCTTTGTCAAAATGATGTTGGTGAGAAAGATTTTGTTATCCGGGCTAAAAATGACGTAATTTTGAGGATTATCAATATCCAAAACCTTGTTAAAAACATCCTCAATTTTTTTTAAAGATGCTCCTGCATTTCTCACGATCGAAAAGTCAATTGCAGCAGGATTGTCCAGCAAGAACTGTGTATAGTTCAACGTTGAGCTAAGTTGTTCAAATATGTTGCTGTTGGATAACAACAACCCTGTAGTTCCCATCATGGCCATGGAATCAACGTTTTGGAAGAATTTAACGATATCTACCTTTTTCTCCAATTTTTCCTTCAACAAAGCCACAAAATCAAGGGCATTATTCCGATTTCCATCGTAATCAAAGACAATTACAACCGAATCACCAATAACATCTCCGGAAAAAAGTTCCTTGTATTGTTGGGCGTACTCATCATCCTCTGGTAAAAGAGTTGTTAAATCCGTATTGATGGTGATAGTTGAGGCGTAATAACCAAAAAAAGCGGTTATTAAAATAGAAACTAATATGATCTCTTTCCAAAACCTTTGTACAAATCGACCAACAAACTCCATCATGAACTATCTCACCGTTTTCTTTAAAAAAAATTATATAACAAATACCAATATCAACAAGCCAATATCACGAAAAAAACGTAATACTGAATATCGATTTTTCTTTAACAGCATATCTAATAGTACGTAAGACCAAAGGCATAACAACATAATCACAATCCAACCAAAGAATTGAAATTGCCAGGTTGTTCTTTCCACTAAAGGCATAACAAGTGGTAAAAAGAGATATGGAACATAGGTTAAAGGAATATGCGTTTTGATCCAATGGTTTTTATCCTCTCTTATTAGCAATAAATCAAGTCCAAAGAGCAGTAAGAGTGAAAAAAACGGAATTAATAAGACAAACAAGAAAGCTGTAACACCAAAAAAAGAAAAAAGGGTTCCTAAAAAATTTCTGTCCGACAACAGGTTGATGATGATAACGATTAGTAATGCAATGAATGACTTTGTATAGCTACATTCTGTTCTTCTAAAAAAAGGAACAGGAAAAAATAACGCATCAAATAAACAACTCATTCATCATCTCTCCATAAAGGGTAAGGGATCAATTTAACCGGCAATGGCGCCATCTCATCCAGGACCGTTTGAAGTGCCTTTAAATTTTTAATGGTAGCGTTAAAAACAACCATTTGCCATCCACTTTCATAACTTTCAATCAAAGCATCGTAGATGATCCCCTTCATTCTCAATTGTAATTCATCCGAGGACAAATCACTTTCAAATGAAGTGCTTGCTTTTGAAATTTCAAGGGTGTACCTTGGAAAATAAGCGGACTGTAAAGCTTTTAAGCGTTCTTGTTCATTCAGGCCGTTAGTATTAAGTGCATACGGTAAATCCATTTGCCTAAAGGTTCTTGCAATTGATTGTGTATATTGGCCATTTGGTAATAATAACCTTAAAAACCTGTCATCATTCTCTCTTTCCATTTCCAGAATTAATTCTTCAGAACCGTAACCATTTAAAACAATCAACAGAGAAGGCTCGTAATGAATCTTTATTCCTTCACCGTAAGCCACGGCTGACTGTACAATACCTTCCCTGATTGCATTTGTTTCTTTCACTTCAATATTTATTTCCCTGTCTTTTTTGTATATTTCAACGTAGTTTAAAAAATCATCATAGGTATAGCAATAGATATTCGAAAACTGGTCCTCAAAATTCAACCCTTCTCCAAATGTGCTTTGTAAGGGTTCTTTTTTTGCTATAAAGGGTGGCTCAGTGTACTGAACCACTTTGGGCTCCATACGCCATTGAATATCATCCAAGGATTGTACACCGAAAAAAACGGCGTAAATACCCAAGACAACTGAAAAGATACAAAAAAGTGCTTTGATCATCCTTTATTTGTACTGACCTCCATCAACCCCCATGGCAAACTGTTCAACGAACAGATCCAATACCGTTTTTAATTGATTGTCCCTGTCAGGGTTGACATCAATGACAAATCGTGTACTATCGCTTGTATGATCCAGTTCTTCTTCGTTTTCTTCAGGGGCTTCGTATTCAACCAATATATCCGGATCGATCCCCACGATATGAATGTCATTTCCATTGGGAGTAAAATAATGAGCAGTGGTTAACCATAATTCCCCATCGTTTGAAAGTGGGAAAAGTGTTTGGACAGCTGCCTTTCCGAATGATTTTTCACCCACCAAAGTTGCCAAATTATAATCTTTTAAGGCACCTGCAAGGATTTCGGAAGAAGAAGCACTACCGCCGTTGATCAAAAGCATCATGGGGATATTTTCAAATTCATTGCCCAATGATCGGTATGTGTTGATGAAATTATCCGCTGATTTTGTAGTAACAATCACTTCACCCGAATCGACAAACATAGATGCAACAAGAATAGCTTGTGTCAGATACCCGCCGGGATTATTCCTCAAATCAAGAACTAACGACTGCATACCCTGATCGTACAAGTCATTTAGTGCCTTTCTGAGTTCTGTGCTGGTGTTTTTAAAGAAGTTGTTGATTCTCACATAGCCCGCTTTGATACCTTTGTAATCGACCATTCCGTATTGAACCATGGCTGTTTTTATTTCTGCCCTTTCAATACTGAATTCCAAAACACCAACCGGCTCTCTGACAACTTCCAAGTCCACAACCGTACCGGGAATACCCCTGAGATTGTTCACAGCTTCCATATAGGTCATATCTTCAACAGGACTAGCATCAATGGTAACGATCAAATCGCCCGCTTTGATACCGGCCTTGTAAGCCGGTGTACCAAACATAGGAGCAACAACTTCTATCACCTGGAGATGGGCGTTGTAAGTTACCTCTGTTCCAATTCCTCCGTATTTTCCCTCTTGCTCGATATTACTTTCCGCTACATCTTCAGCAGTTAAATAATAACTGAAAGGATCTTCAAGCCCCGCTATAAGTCCTCTCACACTTGAATGAACGAGATCATCGTAATCGATTTTATCCTTTTCATAAAAATCATTTTCTATAAAATAAAGGGATTCGAAAAATGGTTTTAACTTATCATATACGTTAAACTCCTCGGTTTGGGCAAAAAGCGTCCAAGAAGTTGTCAGTATGAGTAGCATCATAACAACTAAAAATATTGTTTTAAGTGTTCTTTTCATTATCTGCACCTCCGTTGGTATTATCGACTTCATCGTCTATTTCGGATAGAAATTCGTTCATTGTGATTAAAAAATCATCCATCTTTAATTCGCTGGTGTTGGAAATATCTCTTAAACAGGTCTTAGCATATCGTTTTAATATCAGATAGTTTGTCTTTTTAAGAGCAGATTTAACCGCTGACATCTGCATCAGTATATCTGAACAATTTCTTTCAGCTTCGACCATTTTTTGAATACCCCTGATCTGGCCTTCTATTTTCTTTAGCCTCGTCATAATCATTTTATCATATGCTGTTCTATCTTTTTCATTCATTTCAGTACTCAAATACACTTCCCCCGATAAATTCTCGAATGATTGAATTTTTGGGTATATAGCCGGTATTAGTTATAGGCAGGAAATACTCCAAGAATTTTAAGAGTCTTTTTGACTCAATGTTTTCTTCACTTTCATCCTCAATTTGCACCAATAATTGCTCTGCATACATCTTTAAAACCGCCAATTCGTAAACTAAAGCGGATGAAAACATGTAATCGGCTTCTTCTTGAAATGGGAAAATATACTGTGTTTCTCCTTTTCTGACAGATTGCCACATTCTGATCGTTTTTATAGCTGAATGTCCCCTTGTACTGTTATCACGGACAATTCTTCTTATTAATCGGGTATCTGTTGTGGGAATTCTGTTTATATCATCGATACTTAATTGCGTTAAAGCACTCACGTAGATCTTAAACTTCCATTCTCTGGGAATACTCTGTGTCAGTTTTTCATTCAACCCGTGAATTCCTTCAATGATTAACGGTTGTTCTTTCGAGATTTTGTATTCCTCTCCAGTAAAAAACCCCTTTCCTTTTACAAAATCGAATTTAGGAATTTGAACGGCTTTGCCTTCTAATAAATCCAGCAGGTGATTGTTGAACAATTCCAAATTTAGAGCATCTATGGATTCAAAGTTATAATTCCCATATTCATCTTTTGGTGTTTTTTCACGGTCTACGAAATAATCATCCAAAGAAATGGTGAATGGTTTCAATCCTTCCGCCATGAGTTGTAATTTTAATCGCTTGGCTGTGGTCGTTTTGCCTGATGAGGATGGACCTGCAATTAGTATTAACCTTTTTTCAAGGTTTCTGGAAATTTCTTCTGCCATATTTGTGATCTTCTTGGCGTGAAGGGCTTCTGACATGAGTATGATATCTTTGATTTTACCATCGGCGATTTTTTTATTTAAATCACCAACAGTTTCGATTCCCAGAATTTCTCCCCATCTCTGATACTGTAAAAATACTTGGGAGAATTTTTGTAGCTGATTACGTTTGGGCAAGACGTCCGGGGATTGCTGAGTTGCCGTAAGTAGTAAAAATCCCTGCCCGTACACTTTTAGATCAAAAGGCTTTAAACAACCTGTATTCGGTGGCATGTAACCGTAAAAGTAGTTGATATAATCCAAATTGCCACATTTATAGACATTGACGGTACTCTTTTTTCTAAATCTGAACAATCTGACTTTTTCAAAGTCTCCATTTTCTTCAAATTTCATGATTGCCAATCTCTTGTCCAATTTGTGCTTGGTAAAAGGATGATTGGCTTCAATCAACTCTTTCATTCGCTTTTTCAGCTGTTCAATTTCGGAGTTTTGTACCCAGTTCCCCAATTCGCAATAAAGGCCATTCTCAACCGAATGAAGTACTTTTAATTTCCGATCTGGAAATAGTTCTTTGGCAGCAATGTAAAGGGTAAAAATCAATCCCCTCTGTACCATTCGTATCCCATCAGAATGGGTAATGTCAATAAATTGGACCTGCGAATCGGTAAAGACATCGTTTTTCAGTTCTCTTAAACGATTGTTGACCTTCGCTCCCAACACGTGTCTTTTAGGTTCATAACCTGACTTTTCTAATATCTTTTCTACCTTAACCGTATCTTCAAATGTTAATTCTTTTGAGTTGTTTAGGACTTTAATTGTTATCATCTGTTATCGCCTCTGATCTAAGAATTTCTTAAGTCATCACTTTGCTCTTTTTTTCTTTCTCATTTGCTTGACATTTTCAGTTCAATATAGTAGAATATCAACCGGTGTTTGATATTGCAAAATACCAAACAGAGTTGGGGCGTAGCCAAGTTGGTAAGGCATCGGAATTTGGATCCGACATTCGGGAGTTCGAGTCTCTCCGCCCCAGCCAAAAAATCAAAGAGAGCCTTTCGGCTCTCTTTTTTTGTTCTATCTTTACTGAGTAGATGTTGACTCAGTTGTTTCTGTTGCGCCTATTGTTTCTTGTTCAGCCTTTTGCTGTTGGATGGTTTCTTCTACTTGCTGGATAATCAAATCTATGTCCGGATAATCCGGTTTTAATTCTTGTAATTCTTTTAAGTACATGAGTTCTTCTTGGTATTTACCCCATTTTTCCATCAAATTAAGTAGTGTTTCGTAGGCACTAATTCGTCTCTCAACTGGTTCTTCTTCAGACTGTGCGATTTTTGCAATACCAAGTTGATATTGTAACAGTTGAGGTTCAAGAATCATTCTGTATTGTTTGAAAATCTCTTCATCGTTTAAATACATCATATACTGATCAATCTGTTGTTGGAACCATTTCAACGCTACTTCAGAATTATCTGGTTCATATTTTCTCAGCATGTTAACCACTTGTTTGGAGGTGGTGTTGGTATCATAAAGGATATTTAGCCCTTCAACAATTTTCGTTTCATTTGCCTGTATTTCTTCTTCAATATCTGTTATGAGTTCATCTACTTGTGTCGGTTGGATATCCTGTTCGGCTAACTGTTCTACCAGATCATGATACTTTTTAGCATCTTCAATCTGACTAATCTCATCTTCAATAACCTGCATTTCAGCCTTTTTGGCACTGAGTTGTTGATTTAGGTTTTCTAAATAAGCCTTATTGTCAGATGTTTCTGTGGCATTTCCCACTTCTGCCATTTTCTCTTCTATCATCACAACTTCGTTTTCCTTACTTAATCTTTCCTCTTCCTTAACTTCGTGAAGACTGTCAAGCTGTTCTACATTCATAGATATATACTCATCTCGTGTGTCTTCCGCAACCGATTGGAAGTTCTTTAAGATGGATTCCTGATTGCTAAAATTGTTGGTCATTTCTTCCAAAGAGCTGACGTATAAAGCAATATTGCGT